>NZ_JBEXCU010000001.1:2048013-2313957 GCF_040605415.1 Kribbella sp. NPDC005582 | reverse complement strand
GCCCAGCCACACCACGAACGTCACCGATGTCCTGAGACATCAACTGTCACCGATGTCCTGATACAGAACTGTCACCCATGTCCTGAGACATGACAATTGACTCGTCAGGATTCGTTGCGCTCGCTCGAACATCTGTTCTAATGTTTTCCCAGTTCGCGGTTCTCCACCCGGACGTCCGACCGGCCGAATCTCCCACCTCCGATGTGGACGGCCACCATCGGACCCGCCGCCCGGGGTGTGAGGTCCCGGGCGACGGAGAACCGCCCCAGAGAGTTTCGTGTACGACTGAGAAAGACAGGTGATGCCCGACGGAGGGATGCACGCGATGCTGCTCGAACACCGCGGCCGGCGACCGGTCGTGCCCGAATCCGCCTATGTCGCACCATCGGCCGTGCTCTGCGGCGCCGTCGTCCTCGGCGAAGGCAGCAGAGTCCTGCACGGTGCTGTGCTGACCGCGGAGGATGGTGAGGTCCGGCTCGGGACGAACAGTGTGGTGATGGAGAACGCTCTGGTGCGCGGCCGGGCGAAACATCCCGCCCTGCTCGGTGACGCGGTTCTGGTAGGTCCCCATGCACACGTGAACGGCGCTACGGTCGAGGACGAAGTCTTCATCGCCACGGGCGCTGCGTTGTTCCCCGGTTCTGTCGTCGGCGCGGGCGCGGAGCTCCGGATCAACAGCGTGCTGCAGGTCAACTCGCGCCTCGAACCCGGCGCGGTCCTCCCGATCGGCTGGATCGCGGTCGGAGACCCGGCTCAGCTCTTCTCGCCCGACCGGCACGACGAGCTCTGGCAGGTCCAACGCGAGCTCGACTTCCCCGGCACTGTGTACGGCGTCTCCCGAAGGACCGGCATGCGCGACGTCATGGCGCGCCAGTCCGCCTTCTACGGCGCCCATCACGACGACCGGGAGCTACCCGCCGACTGACTCGATGCTGTGCAGCTCGAACCGCCGTGCTTGGACGGGAGCCTTCCCGCTGCAGGTCAGCGGAGCATTCACGGTGTCGAAGTGCACCGACACCTCAACGACCAACTGAGTTGCGGCCAGCTGAGTACCGTGGTCACCCCCGCCCTGAGGAGTGGCGAGGGCGATTCGGTAGTGGTGGTCGGACAGAGGCGTGATCTGCGTGGGCTGGAGTGCGTCGAGAGCTAGAGAGTGACCTGCCTGGCGGGCGTAGTGCTGAGCTGCCTGGACCGGTGGGGCGACAGTGCCTGCGCCGCGGAGAAGGTCGGGGACGACACGGAACTCGGCGTGGTGTTTGGCGACTTCGACAGCGCGAGCCGGCGTGACCTGGCCGTAGAACAAGGCGTGCGGGAGGACGACGACGTTGCCGGCGAAGCGATCGCCGCCGATGTGGCTGCACTCCCACGTGCGCTCCGGGTAGGCCGCAGCGAGCGCAGCCGCGACGGGACGCCCGCGGACTGCGCAGCAGGCGTCGTGGCGACCGTGGGTGCAGACGAGATAGATCGGTTCCAGGGTTGGAGGTTGCAGGTCACTCAGAGTTTCCAGCGCGTCAGCCGCGACGGCGTCCAAGACGCTGATCAGGTGCGCGTCCGAGGCGAGCTCACCCCAGCGAATGGACTCGCGCCCGGGACGACAGTCGACCAGCGCATACCGTCGTACGGCGGCTCGGTCGACCCGGCCGTAGCGTCGGATCAGAACTGGCCGATAGCCGAGTTCCGCGCACCGGCGGGCTACCTCGGTGTCGACCTCCGGCAACGCGGTGAGCGCTTGGCGCGGCCACGGCGTACGGGACTCGATCAGGAGCCAGCGAGCGGCCGGCGGAGCGGTGGCGATCAGCGAATCGCCGCGCTGCAAAGCCATCGCCGCGCAACCTGTGTCGGGGCGGTAGCGGCGATCGGCCGGAGCCGAAGACGCCGCAATGGCGGGATCGAGGGGATTGGTCACTGGAGCCAAGTTTAGGCGGTCGACACCAGGACCGCCTCGGTGAGGAGACGCCGGACCAGCACCACCTGGTCGTCCACCGGGAGCCCGGGCAGCGTGCCCACCTTGTGTTCCTGACCGTCGAGCAGGTGAATGAGGGCCTCGCTGACCGCAGCCGGGAAGGTGATGGCTCGGTCGGGAAGCTGGAGCGTGATCGGGTCGCCCGGGATCAGCCGATGCCGGAGCCCACCGCGAAGGCGGACGGTCGTGCCAGCTGTCAGAGTGCCGAGCGCAGCCGCATGAGCCAGCGGCGGGATGGGCTCGGGGCGATTCGCAGACCAGGTACGACGGCGCAGTCGCGGCGCCAGGTCGTCGACCGCGGTCGAGCGCAGGTGAGCGACGAGAAGCTCGGTCACCTCCGGCAGCACCGCGGCCAGCTGAGCAGGATCACCCGGGTCGAAGCCGAGTGGCAGTGCGGTTCGCAGCGCCGGTTCGTTGGCAGCCAGTGCGGCGAGCTCTTGGACCAGCAAATAGCGGGTCAAGGTGTGCAGACCGACGGTTAGGTGCGCGCTGACTCCGCCAAGAGCCTTGGCCGAGTGCAGGAAGCCGCGCGGCACGTACAGCGCGTCACCGGGGCGCAGGACTTCGTCGACTACCGGCTGCTGATCCCGGGCGGCCGCGGCCACCGCAGCGGAGTGATCGGTCCACGGCTGGTTGCGCAGCGGATTCACATGGACTGGCTCGTGGACGGTCCAGTGCTTCTCGCCGGCCACTTGCAGGACAAACACGTCGTGTACGTCGTAGTGCGCCGAGAACCCCTGTGACTCCGGCGGAGTGATGTAGGCGTTGATCTGCACCGGATGACCGGCATCCGTTGACAGTTGGGTAGCGAAGTCGACCAGCGCGGGCCAGGTGCGATGCAGAGCCTGCAGTACGACGGTGTGCCCGCTGGCGAACAGAGCCGCGACCTTGTCGTCGCGAACCTGATCAGAGATATCCGCACCGACTCCACCGGAGCCGGTGAACTGACTGTCGCCCACGACCGACCCGTTCTTGGCCACGCGCAGGAACGGCGTGCGAAGGCCGCGGCGGGACAAGAGCTCGTCCGCGGCGGTCAGCGTGAAGAGGTCGTCGTACGGCGCGGGCAGGTCGGGAGCGTGCGACAGCAGGGCGCGCGAACCCCAGTAGCCAGTGGCGAACTCGTCGAGGTCGCCTGCCACGCAGCGCCGAAGAGCCGGACGGTCAACCGTCACAGCAGGATCTGATTGCGGTCCGGCCCCCGGCACTGTCGTCACCAGCTCCCGGAGTTGCCGCTCGCGCCTCCGTCGGCACCGCCGTCCGTCGCATTCGCGTCGGCGCCACCGTCAGCGGGGCCTTCACCCTGACCGGCGCCACCATCGGCACCACCGTCCGTACCGCCGCCTTCCGCGCCGCCGTCGGCCGGTCCCTCGGACTCGCCACCCGAGCCGCCCGAGCCGCCCGAGCCGCCCGAGCCATAGCCGTCGCCACCGCCGCCGTCAGCACCACCATCGGCACCGCCGTCCGTGCCACCACCCACTGCGCCGCCGTCGGCCGGACCCTCGCTGGAGTCACCGCGGGAGCCGCCAGAGCCGCCGTACTCGCCGGCGCCACCATCGGCGCCACCGTCCGTGCCGCCGCCTACCGCGCCGCCGTCGGCCGGACCCTCGGACTCACTGCCGTAGCCCGACGAGGTGTTACCGCCGCCGGCCTGGCTGTCGTTGCCTTCGGCAGAGCCTCCGTACTCGCCGTCGGACGAGGTGTTCATGTCGTCGTCGTTCAGACCCATGATGCTGCTCCCTTCACTGATGGTTTCAGAGCACCGGAGTGTGGAGCAGGCGCTCTGGGACCATCCTGTGCGCAAAGCAGCGGCGGGCTAAACGTCGCGGCGGTTACAGGTCGGCCGCAGAGTCCCGCCAGACCTTCACAAAGCCGTCAACGACATCCTCCGGCCGGACTGCGATCCGTAACCAGTCCGGTCCGAGCCCCGGGAAGGTGTCTCCACGCCGTACCGCATATCCCTTGGCCCGCAAGGCTTCTCGCAGTACGGCGCCGCCCGCGACCTGCACGAGGACGAACGGACCCCGCGGTACGCCGTAGGTCCGGACAGGACTCAGGCTGTCGAGCAGGTACGACCGCTGACGCTCGATGTCCCCAGCAGCCGCGGCCGCCTCAGCCACTGCCTGCTCGTTGCTGCAAGCAATGGCAGCGGCCAGCGCAGGCGTGGACACTGGCCAGTGCGGCTGCACAGCGGCCAACTGCTCGATCAGGCCGGCCGCGGCGAGCACGTAGCCCACACGCAATCCAGCGAGCCCCCACGTCTTAGTGAGACTGCGGATCACCACCAGCCCCGGAATCGACGCACCGGCCAGCGATTCCGGCTCCCCCGGTACGGCGTCCATGAACGCCTCGTCGACCACGAGAATCCGATCCGGCCGGGCGAGTTCGCGCAGGTCGTCGGCGCGGTGCAGGACCGAGGTCGGGTTGGTCGGGTTGCCGATCACCACGAGATCCGCATCGGCCGGGATCGCCGCCGGGTCCAGCACGAAGCCGTCCTCCGGTCGCAGGATGACCCGGTCGACCATGTGGCCCGCGGACCGCAGCGCGGCCTCCGGCTCCGTGAACTGCGGGTGCACAACCACCGCATGTCGCGGCCGGAACGCCCGGGCGATCAAGACGAACGCCTCGGCCGCACCAGCGGTCAGCAGCACTCGCTCCGGGTCCACCCGGTGCCGCGCAGCGACCGCCAGCACTGCGGCCTCCTGACGCGGGTACGCCGCCAGGTCCGTCAGGCTGGCTGTGATCGCGTCGACGAGCCATGGCGGCGGCGTACCGGTCCGCACGTTGACGGCGAGGTCTACGAGTCCGTCACCGACCTCGAGATCGCCGTGATGCCACAAGTCAAAACCATCCGCCACAACTGTGAGGCTAACCCGGGACTAGGAACGGGGAGTGACACTGAAGCGGCGATTGACCAGCGAAGGGTTGGTCTGACGTACGCCGGCCAGCCGGTCCCCCGACAACTCAGCGACCGCATACCCGTCCGACTCGCCCACTGCGGCGATGGCGATGCCCTGCGGATCGAGGACCTGACTGAGGCCGGAGTACTTCTTCCCGTTCTGCGCGGCAGCCACTACGTAGCAGGTGTTCTCGATAGCGCGCGCCGTGAGCAGCGTGGTCCAGTGGTGCTCCTTGAGCGGCCCCCGCACCCACGCGGCCGGTACGACGAGGACGTCGGCCCCCTTGTCGACCAATGCGCGCGACAGCTCCGGGAACCGCAGGTCGTAGCAAGTCATCAGGCCCAGTGTCCGGCCGGCGATCTTCACCACGACCGGTGCGACGTCACCAGCAGTCAGCTGGTCGGACTCCTTGTAGCCAAACGCGTCGTACAGGTGGATCTTGCGGTACGCGCCGAGCAGTGAGCCGTCGGCGCCGACCGCCAGCAGCGTGTTGTACGGCCGGTCCTGGTCGCAGCTGCGTTCGAACATGCCGGCCACGATCGCTACGCCGTGCTCCACCGCGCTCTTACGCAGCGTCGCCACGAACTCGCCGTCCAGCGGCTCCGCGACGTCAGCAACGCCCTCGACGTTGAAGTCGGCCATGATCGCCTCCGGCAGCACCACCAGATCAGGCCGGTCCGCAGCCGCCTCAGCCACCAGTCGCGCGACCAGCTCCCGATTGGCAGCCTTGTCCGAGCTACTGGCCGTCTGCACCACAGCAATCCTCATCTCCCCATGGTGCCGCAGAAACGCGACACGCACAGTGCCGCACTGTGCGAAGGGCAGACTGACCGGGTGGACTTCGATGCGGTGGTGGTGGCCGGGGGTGGGTCTACTCGGCTCGGCGGGGTGGACAAGGCGCTGGTGGTGCTCGACGGGGTGACGTTTCTCGACCGGGTGCTGCGGGCGGTAAACGCTGCCGTCAGCACGGTGGTCGTCGGGCCGGTGCGTACGACGTACCGCGAGGTGGAGTGGACGCAGGAGGATCCGCCAGGAAGTGGGCCGGTGGCCGGGCTGGCAGCTGGACTGCAGAGCGGAAGCGCACCAGTCGTAGTGGTGCTGAGCTGCGACCTGCCCTGGGTGACGGCAGCTGACGTCACCCAGTTGGTCGACAGTCTCGGAAGCCATGACGGCAGTGGGCTCCGGGACAGCGACGGACGTGACCAGTGGCTCGCGGCGGCGTACCGGCGGAGCTCACTCGACCAGGCGCTCGAGCGGCTCGGGGATCCACGCGACAAGTCGGTACGACGCCTCATGGCCGACCTGGACCTCGTCTGGTCGGAGCCGACCCGGAGTGGCGACGACGTGGACACGTGGGCCGACCTCGACGAGTGATCGCCGGTACGGTGTGAGTCATGCGAGCTGTCGTGTGTGAGGGTGTCGGTGGTGTCGAGGTTCTGACCGTCGGAGAGATTGCGGATCCGACTCCGGCTGTGGACGAGGTCGTGATCGACGTCGTGGCGGCGGGTGTCAACCGAGCCGACCTTCTGCAGCGGCAGGGGTTCTACCCACCGCCTCCGGGCGCACCCGGCACGATCGGGCTCGAGGTCTCCGGCCGGATCGCCGCGGTCGGTTCCGAGGTGACGGACTGGACGGTCGGCGACGAGTGCTGCGCGCTCCTGGCCGGCGGCGGGTACGCCGAGAAGGTCGTCGTACCGGCGCCGCAGGTGATGCCGATCCCGGAGGGGATCGATCTGATCAGCGCGGCCGCGTTGCCCGAGGTCGTGGCAACCGTGTGGTCAAACATCTTCATGACCGCGCACCTGAAGGAAGGCGAGACCTTCCTGGTGCACGGCGGCGCTTCGGGGATCGGCACGATGGCGATCCAGCTCGGCGTCGCGCACGGCGCGCGAGTGCTGACGACGGTGGGCAGCAAGGACAAGATGGAGTTCGCGAGCGCGCTCGGCGCGGATGTCGCGATCAACTACAAGGAAGCCGAGTGGGTCTCGGTGGTCAAGGAAGCGACCGGCGGCGCCGGGGCCGACGTGATCCTCGACATCATCGGCGCGAAGTACCTGACCGACAACGTGAAGACCCTTGCGTACGACGGCCGGCTCGTCGTGATCGGGATGCAGGGCGGAGCGAAGGGCGAGCTGGACCTTGGTCAGCTGCTCAGCCGCCGGGGTTCGGTGATCGCCACCGGCCTGCGGTTCCGGTCGGTCGCGGACAAGGGACGGATCGTCGCCGAAGTGGTCGGCCACGTCTGGCCGCTGGTCACCGCGAAGAAGGTCCGGCCCATCGTCCACGCCACCTTCCCGCTGGCCGACGTCGCCGAGGCGCACCGCGCCCTCGAGGAGTCCAGCCAGATCGGGAAGGTCCTGCTCACTCTCAGCTAGGGAAGTTCTCCGCCAACCACGCAGGGTCCGGTGCGACCAGCTGGATCACGTCGAGCCAGGTGCCTTCGGGGTCACGCACGAAGAAGTGCCGCTGACCCCACACCTCGGTGACCACCTCGGTCTCCAGCGGGATGCCGGCCTCGGCCAGCGCGGCCGCGGTCTTGTCGACGTCGTCGACGATGAAGCCGAACACATTGCTGCTTTCCCGCGCCGCGGAGACCGCGGCCGGCACCGACTCGTGCCCGCGCTGGGTGATCGCCAGTTCCCAGCTCGCGTCGCCCCGGCGGACGCAGATGAACCAGCCGAGGTCGATGGTGATCTGGAGATCGAAGTGCTGCTGATAGAAGGCGGCGACCTCCGCCGGACGGTCGGTCACCACGGTGGCGCCGAAGGCTGCGGGTTGCATAAGCACTCCTGACTACTACAGCTGTCGTTGTTGACCAGGACAGTTGTAGTGGATGGCTGCTACAGTTGTCAACGTGCCCCGGAACCCCGAACGCCGCACCCAGCTCGCCGACGCCGGTCTCGCCGTCCTCGCCGAAGCCGGCGCCCGCGGCCTGACACACCGCGCCGTGGACGCAGCCGCCGGCCTCCCCGCCGGTACGGCGTCCAACTACTTCCGCACCCGTGATGCGCTGCTCGGCGCCCTCGGCGAGCGGATCTTCGAGCGCCTCACTCCCGATCCGACCGTCCTCGAGCCGCTGTCCCAGCGGGAGCCGACCATCGATCTCGTCGTCGACTACGTGCACTACATCGTCGAGCGACTCCTCGGCCGCCCCGAGCTTTCACTCGCTCTGATGGAGCTCCGCCTCGAGGCAGCCCGGCGCCCCGACCTGCACGAAATCCTGTCCCGCACACTGCGCCAGGGCTTCGACGCCGACGTCTCCTTCCACGTCAATGCCGGCCTGCCCGGCGGTGCCGAGGAGATCCGCCTGCTGCACTTCGCCATCGACGGCCTCGTCCTCGACCAACTCACCCCCGGCACCGGCCACCCGTACGACGTCGCCGCCACCACCGAACGTCTGGTACGGCGCCTGGTCCGCGCCGACTGAGCGGCCACCGATTGACCCAGCCATACCGAGTATGCATACTCGGTATCTATGTCGATCAAACACGGACTGCTGGCGTTGCTCCGCGAGGAGCCGAAGTACGGATATCAGCTGCGCGGAGAGTTCGAAGCAGCCACCGGCGCGACCTGGCCGCTCAATATCGGGCAGGTCTACACGACGCTCACCCGGCTGGAGCGTGACGGCCTGGTCCGGGCCGCGTCCACCGAGGCGGACGGGCGATCGACGTACGAGATCACCGACGCCGGCCGGGACGAGCTGACCAACTGGTTCCAGACTCCGGTGACCCGCGAGTCGCGGCCGCGCGACGAGCTCGCGATCAAGCTCGCGCTGGCGCTCGCCGTACCGGGGGTCGACGTGAGCGCCGTCGTTCAGCGGCAGCGCGCGGCGACGATGCAGTCCCTGCAGGAGCTGACCCGGCTGAAGCGCGGCGATCGCGAGGGCGAGATCTCCTGGCGGCTCGTGCTGGAGTCGATGATCTTCGCCGCCGAGGCCGAGATCCGCTGGCTCGACCACTGCGAGTCGATCCTGTTACGGCACCGCGGCCGGCCCGCGAAAACGGCGCAGCCGGAGCCGGCCGAGGACACCACGGGAGCGAACCGATGACCGCGATCCTCGATGTCCGCAACCTGACCAGGACACACGGTCAGGGCGAGCGGGCCGTGCATGCGTTGCGTGGCGTCGATCTGAGCGTCGTACCGGGCGAGCTCGTCGCCGTGATGGGTCCGTCGGGTTCGGGCAAGTCCACCCTGCTCACGTGCGCCGGCGGCCTCGACCGGCCGACCCATGGCGAAGTAATTGTCGACGGCAACGATCTGGCCGGCCTCGGGCCGGCCGGCGTGGCCGCGCTGCGCCGCCGCCGGATCGGCTACGTCTTCCAGGACTTCAACCTGATCCCCGCCCTCACCGCGGCCGAGAACGTCGCCCTCCCGCTCGAGCTCGACGGCACCCGCAGCAAAACCGCCCGCAAGTACGCCGACGCAGCCCTGCAGGAGGTAGGTATCGGTGAGCTCGCCGACCGTTTCCCCGACGACATGTCCGGCGGCCAGCGGCAGCGGGTGGCGATCGCCCGCGCCATCGTCGGTGAGCGACGGCTACTGCTCGCCGACGAACCCACCGGAGCCCTCGACTCCGAGACCGGCGAAGCCGTCCTCCAGCTCCTCCGCGATCGCTGCGACCAGCACGGAATCGCCGGCGTCCTCGTCACCCACGAGGCCCGGCACGCCGCCTGGGCCGACCGAGTGGTCTACCTGCGCGATGGTGTCCTGGTAGGTCAGGCCGGACCGCTGCCCGACCCCGACGAGCTGCTGCAGGGAAGCCACTGATGGGCAGCTGGGGTCCGCCGCTGCGGATCGCCCGAAGAACCACTCGCAAACATCTCGGCCGCACCTTCCTGGTGGCGGCGTTGATCGGCCTGCCGGTGTTCGCCGCGACCTGGGCCGGAGTGACCGGCCGCACCGGGAGCCCGACCGGCGAACTGCTGGCCCGGACCACCATCGGACAGGCCGACGCGCAGCTCACCGTCACGCCGTACGACAAGCTCGACCTCTCGTACGGCGAGCCTCGGGCCGACGTGATGCCGGCGCAGGCGTCGGACAGCAGGCAGGTGCGGACGCCCGCGACCTTCGACCCCAAGCCGCTGCTTCCGGCCGGAACCGTGCTGGCCCGCCCGTTCAGCAGCGCCGGCAGCGCGGAGGTGAAGGGGCCGTCCACGGTCAACAGTGTCGACGTCGTCGTCGGTGACGGGCAGAGTCCGCTGCTGGGCGAAACGGTCCGGCTCGATCAGGGTCGCTTCGCGACCGCACCCGACGAGGTCGCGATCTCACCGGACCTGGCCGACCACCTCGGCATCGCCGCACCCGGCGCCACCCTGAACACCGCGAACGGCAAGGCGTACAAGGTGGTCGGGATCGCCCGGCAGAACCAGCAGCTGAGCCACTGGCTGATCTTCGCCACACCGGCGAGCACGCTGGTCGGCACGCCGCCACTCGAGGCGCGCTACCTACTCGATCTGCCCGACCGGATCGACCCCCGATCGTTGACCGGGGCACTCGGCGAGCAAGGCCTGTTCTTGTTGCCAAGAGCAAACATCATCGATCCGCCACCGGGACCGTACAACTACCCCCAGAACTCGGCCGGTCCGTACGCCGTGATGGCGCTGGCGATCGGTTTCGGCGTCCTCGAGATCGTGCTGCTCGCCGGTACGGCGTTCGCCGTCGGCGCCCGCCGGCAGACCCGCGAGCTCGGGCTGATCCTCGCCGCTGGCGGAACCGCACGAGACGTCCGCCGGATCGTCTTGCTGCAAGGCGTTTTCGCCGGTGTCGTCGGGGTCGGCGGCGGCCTCCTGCTCGCAGCTGTGGCACTGACCGTCAGCCGGTACGGGTGGTGGGAACACGCGTCGACGAGCTTCTTCGTGGAGTGGCAGATTCCCTGGACGGCGATCGTCACGATCAGCCTGATCGGGCTGCTCTCCGGGCTGGCGGCCGCCGTCGTACCGGCGATCAGCGCCGGGCGGCAGACTCCCCTGGCAGCCCTGTCAGGGCGTTTCGCGGCGACCGCGACACGGTCACCGATCCGCAAACCCGCGCTGCTGCTGGTGATCGCGGGCGTCGTCCTGGTCGTGACCGGTTCCGGGATGATCGCGGCGGCTCTGGCGCAGGCGAAGCGGCAGATCGTCGAGAGCTCGGGCGAGCACGCCACCGTGACGCCGGAGGGGCCGATCGCGCTGGTTCTGCTCGGCATCACGCTGGCGATCGCCGGGCTGATCTGGATGCTGCCGAGTCTGGTCAGCACAGTGTCCGGCCTGGCGGGGCGGCTGCCACTGAGCGGACGGCTCGCGATGCGCGACGCCGCCCGGCACCGGCACCGCACGGCTCCGGCCGCCGCGGCCATCATGATGTCGGTCGCCGCTACTGCTGCCGCTGCTTTCGCTGGTGCGAACTCCGTCGCCGCGAACGCCGCGGGGTATGTCCCGGAAGCCAGGATGGGGAATGCGACCCTGCGGTTCGACTCCGGACCGTCGAGCGTCCCGTTCTCACCGGAGCTCGAGCAGCGGGTTGCCGAGCAGTTGCCGACCGAGCAGACGTATCGCTTCGGGATGCTCTACTCCCCGCGGCCGAACCGCGACCCGGCGTACGTGGGCATCGAGCCACCGGCAGTCGATGCGGGGAAGTCGCCGGAGACCTTCGCCGGCCTGGTCGTGGTGGATCCCAGCTACATCGAACAGTTCGACGGCAACGGCCGGGAGCTGGCAGCCCGTCTGCGAGCCGGCGACATCGTTGTTCCGCGCAAGGACTTCACCAGCACAGGCACGGTCGGACTCGGTGGTCTCGATCCGGACCAGCCCGCGAAGCCCGTGCAGCACAAGGCGTCGTACGGCGGTGAGCTTCCGCTGATCCAAGGGCTGCGCGGCCAAGGACTGATCGGGCTGGAGGCCGCGGCGAAGCTCGGCCAGGTCAGCACGTTCATGGTCGAGTACCGGTTGCAGCGCGAGCCGACCGATGACGAACTCGCCGCCGTGGATCGAGTGCTCGGTCACGACGGGCTGCTGAAGGTCGAGCGGGGATATCAGAATCCGAGCGGCACGATCCTGCTCTGGATCCTGATCGCCGCGGCCGTCGTCACGCTGCTCGGCGTGGCGATCTCGGTCTCCTTGTCCGCGGCCGAAGGCCGGGCCGACCTCGCCACACTGGCGGCGGTCGGAGCCTCACCCCGCCGTCGGCGCAATCTCGCGGCGGCGCAGGCCTGGTTCCTCGGACAGCTCGGGTGCGTGCTGGGTGTTGGAGTCGGTGCGCTCTACGGGTACACGGCGCACGCGGCCTTCGGCTCGCCGCACTTCACGGTTCCGTGGGCGGAGATCGGCGGCACGCTGATCGTCGTACCGGCGTTCGCCGCGGCGCTGGCCTGGCTGCTGACGCGGTCGCGACTACCGATGGTTGCCCGTATCGACTAGCGCCACCTCGGGGTAGGCCACCGGGTACGGCGGTGTGCTTGTGACGCGCCAGTCGCCACAGGCACACCGCTGGTAGACGACGAGTCCTTCGCTGACCTGGTGGGAGGAGACCGCGCTCCAGCGGTGTCGATGTGTTGTCATACCGCCATCGTGCTGTAATGGCATTATGCATCTCAACCCTTACGGCGCGGACGCCGTACTGCTGGCCGTCAACCTGGTGACGCGACCGGCCACAACGCCCGCCGAGCTCGCCGAGCGCTGCGAGGAGAGCGGCGTCGAGAGCCGCCTGGTGCGGGACCGCAAGGTGACGCGCGCTGACCTTGCCGCCGTCCGGGTCGCGCTGGACGAGTGGCTCGAGGTTGTGGACGCCGAGGACGAGCAGAGTCGCGTCCATCTGATGAACGCCATGCTCGCGAAATACACCGAGCATCCGCGGCTGACCAACCACGCCGGCGACGGCTGGCACATGCACTACCGGCCGGACAACGTCCCGGTCGGCCGCCTGGTCGCGACCCTGATCAGCACCGGTACGGCGTTGCACCTGGCCGGCCGCGGCATCACCCGGCTCGGGCGCTGCGCCACCGAGGGCTGCGACAACGTGTACGCCGATCTGTCGCGCACCGGCCGGCAGCGCTACTGCAGCCCGGCCTGCGCCAACCGGGACGCCGTCCGGCGGCATCGTGCCCGCACCCCGTAGGAGCCGGCCGGACGGGTTCTAGGATGGGCAGATGAGCGAGAGCAGCAGCGGCGAGGGCCAGGAGATGCCGATGGCCGGGGCGCGGACCGAGGACGGCAAGATCCTGATCGTCGGTCCGGACGGGATGGCTGTCGAAGGACCGCCGCGCTCGAACGACGACAACGACGACGATCACGACGAGCCACGATCGGTGACCGAACTGGTCGAGCAGCCGGCCAAGGTGATGCGGGTGGCGAACATGATTCGCCAGCTGCTCGAGGAGGTGAAGTCGGCACCGCTCGACGAGGCCTCCCGGCAGCGGCTGCGGTCGATCCACGAAGCCTCGATCAAGGAACTGGAGAGCGGTCTGGCTCCCGAGCTCGTCGAGGAACTGGAGCGACTCAGCCTCGACTTCACCGAGGACAGCACTCCGACCGAGGCCGAGCTGCGGATCGCGCAGGCCCAGCTGGTCGGCTGGCTGGAGGGCCTGTTCCACGGCATCCAGACCGCGCTGTTCGCTCAGCAAATGGCCGCTCGTCAGCAGCTCGAAGGTCTGCGCCGAGCACTCCCTGGCGGCCAGCAGGCGCCGGGCGAGGAAGGACCCGGTCTCCCCGGCGCCCCGCGGGCCACTGACGGCCCGGGCAGCGGCGGGATGTACCTCTAAGCACTAAAGATCGAACAGCTCCTCGAGGACGGCGGCGACGCCGTCCTCGTCGTTCGAGGGGCAGATCCGGTCCGCTACGGCCAGTACGTCGGAATGCGCGTTCGCGACCGCATACGACGTACCGGCCCAGGCGAGCATCGGCAGGTCGTTGAGCGAGTCGCCGAACGCGATCGTGTCGGCGGCCGGGATGTCCAGCTCGGCGGCGAAGTCCGCGAGCATCGCCGCCTTGGAGACGCCGGTCGCGCCGATCTCCACGAGGCTGGTCCCGCCACTGTGACTGGCGGACACACGTTCGCCCACCACGGCACTGATCCGCGCCAGCAGTTCGTCGGAATGCCAGCTCGGGTGCCGGACCAGCAGTTTGGCGGCCGGCTCGGCCAGCAGCACCTCGAGCTCGGCGATCAACGTGTTCTCGGGTTGCGGCCAGCGATTCACGTACCGCGGTTCCTGTCCGTAACGGTTCGATCGCTCAATGGCGAACTCCACCTCGGGAATCTCCGACCGGATCGCCATTGCCACTTCGTGCAATACCGCCGGATCGATCAATCGGGTCCGCAGTGCGGTCTGCCGGCCGACGTCGTACAGAATGGCGCCGTTGGCAACTATTGCGATTCCGTGATCGCCCACGAGATCTGCCAGTTCGTGCAACCATCGAGGTGGCCGGGCGGTGACCATCACGAAAACACTTCCTGCGTCCTGGACGGCGGCCACCGCGGCGCGGGTTCGATCCGAGACGGATCGATCGCTGCGGACCAGCGTGCCGTCCAGATCGGTGGCGACCAGACGCGGCGGGCGGTGCGGTTCGGATGCCTTCACGCGCTCACCGTATCGGCCGTTCCCTCTACCGCCGGATCGGCCTGCTGCGCAAGGTGCCGGCGTCTGCCTTCAGATGATTCTGATCAATCTTATTGAGCTTTTGACAACGTCACCAGACCGTTACGGCAACAAGCTGCAAAGGCAGCTAGTTCGCCTGCGCAGCATGGAGAACGCGTGATTTCATGCGGAGGTCTGGCAGGGAACCCGGAGCGATTCGACCGCGTCGTATGCCTGTTCTGGATCAGCACGACTGAGACAGCCCGCCAGCGACCAGCGAAACGTCCGCGAAATTGATGCGGATTTGGCTGCAACCAAATCCTCAGCAGCGACGTCAACAGTTATGGATCGGTATGTCCCGCGCCAGGGACGACGTGGTGGGCCGGCAAACAGTCGCCGTTCCATCAGCTAGTGGATCCGTGTGATCGAACGAGGTTCACCGTTCGTTCACTTCGATCCGGATACTTGGGGAGCCTTGATGACCGTCAGCAGCGCCAATCTCTTGGGACACGATCGAGCTGTCGACACATCTTCCACGACAGATGGGGCCATGACCGGATGTATCGCCCGGTCGGACATTTTCCAGCACCGTCTGATGGAAGAGCCGCCGCCCGCCTCGGCAACCCGCCGGACCCGGGAGCGGTACGAGCAGCTGGTGCGGGAGGCAAAAGCCTTGTGTGCTTCGTGTCCGCTCTTCACCGACTGCCTGTACAGCGCGGTGGCGGAGCACGACGTGAGCGGCTTCGTCGCCGGAACGACCGCGGCACAACGCCGCTCGATGCGGAACCTGCTCGACGTCGAAGTGCAGGCCGACGACTTCGACCAGCTCGCCGGCGCCCGCGGCACGCGCCGTCCGGTCAGCCACGAAGAAGTACTGCGGCTGCGCAGCCAGTACCCCAACGACAGCCTGGAATCCCTTGCCATGCGGCTCGGATGTTCCTTGTCGACTGTCAAGCGGCACTTGCGCCGAGCCCGGCGCGGCCAGAGCCCGGCCACCAAGACGCCGCGGCCGCGGCCCGAGCTGAGCGCCGTACTGGACGCCTTCGAGACCGTCGTCGACGTTCAGCCGTGCCAGCCGCGCCGAGGCGGTAGCCGCGTCGCCTGATCCGACAAGCGGCCCGCCAGCGGACTGTCGGTCACTCAACGCACCGGCCCGGAATCCCTGCGTAGACAGGGGTTCCGGGCCTTTTTGTTGCTACCGGCAAGCTTCCGGCTTGTCAAGCTATTTTGTTCTGGTCGAAAGGGTTGCTGTCAGAACCAGCGGTTGAGTACGGCGGCGACTCCGTCGTCGGAGACCGACTTCGTCACCTCGTCGGCGGCTGCCTTCACCTCGTCGGGCGCCGAGCCCATCGCGACCCCGAGGCCGGCGAACTTCAGCATCTCGATGTCGTTGCGTCCGTCCCCGATCGCGACCAGACCCGACGGGTCCAGGTCGTACTGCGCCAGAGCGACCTTCAGACCGGTCGACTTGTCCACACCCTCGGGCGCAATGTCGAGCCAGGCCGTCCAGCCGACGAAGTAGCCGACGCCGTGCAGACCCAGCCGCTCGGCCAGCCGCACGAAGTCCGCCTCGGACTGCTCCGGGTCGCGAATGATCAACCTGGTCACGGGTTCCGGCGCGAGCTCCTCGTCGGAGACCACGCGGATCGTGGCGTTGTAGCCGAGGTCGCCGTCCGGGAACGGCTCGGTCACCAGGTACGTCCCGTCGTACTCCTCGACGGCCATCCGGGCGTTCGGTGCGTGCTCCCGGACCGAAGCGATCACCGTGCGCGGGTCGAAGGTGCGCTCGTCCAGCAACTCGCCGTCCGGGTAGCGCATCGTGCGCGCACCGTTGCTCACGACAACTATTCCGCCGGCGGGCAGGCCGAAGCGGTCGGCCACCGGCTTGGTCGTCGACCACGCCCGGCCGGTGGCCAGGAACACCGGCACCTGCGCGGAGGCCCGCCGTACGGCGTCGACGACCGCAGGCGACAGCCTCTCGTCGTGGTCGATCAGCGTGCCGTCGATGTCCAGGGCAACTGCTGTCGGCTGGAAAGGCGCCGCCTGCGGTTCGCTCACTTGCTGTTGACCGGCTCGAGGACCTCGCGGCCGAGGAACGGCTGGAGGGCGGCCGGCACCCGGACCGATCCGTCCGCGAGCTGGTGCGTCTCCAGGATCGCCACGATCCACCGGGTGGTGGCCAGCGTCCCGTTCAGCGTCGCCACCGGCTGCGTCTTGCCGTCGGCGTCGCGGTGCCGGATGTTCAGCCGGCGGGCCTGGAAGTCGGTGCAGTTCGACGTCGAGGTGAGCTCGCGGTACGCGCCCTGGGTCGGCACCCAGGCCTCGCAGTCGAACTTCCGGTACGCCGACTGTCCGAGATCACCGGTCGCGGTGTCGATCACCCGGTAGCTCAGCTCCATCTTGTCGAGCATCTGCTTCTCCCAGTCCAGCAGCCGCAGGTGCTCCGCGGCAGCGTCCTCGAGGCTGCAGTAGGAGAACATCTCGACCTTGTCGAACTGGTGGACGCGGATGATCCCGCGGGTGTCCTTCCCGTGCGAGCCGGCTTCCTTGCGGTAGCAGGACGACCAGCCGGCGTACCGGATCGGGCCGTTGGAAAGGTCCAGGATCTCGTCCATGTGGTAGCCGGCCAGCGCGACCTCCGACGTACCGGTCAGGTAGAGCTCGGGGTCGTCGAGGCGGTAGACGTCGTCGTGGGCCGAGAGGTAGCCGGTGCCGCCCATCACCTCGGGCTTGACCAGCGTCGGCGTGATCATCGGGGTGAAGCCGTTCTCCACCGCCTGCTGGACGGCCAGCTGCAGCATCCCGAGCTGCAGCAGCATGCCGACGCCCTTGAGGAAGTAGAACCGGGCACCCGACACCTTGGCGCCGCGCTCCATGTCGATCGCGCCGAGGAGCTCGCCCAGCTCGAGGTGGTCGCGCGGCTCGAAGCCCTCGGCCGCGAAGTCGCGCGGCTTGCCGATCGTCTCGACAACCCGGAAGTCGGCCTCGCCGCCGACCGGCGCCTCGTCCGAGACCAGGTTCGGCAGTGCGCCGGCCAGCTCGTCGTACCGGCGACCGGCCTCGTTGGCGGCGGCCTCGTTGGCCTTCACCTCGGCGGCCAGGGTCTTCGTCCGCTCCAGCAGCGCGGTGCGCTCGTCACCCTTGGCCTGGGCGACCTGCTTGCCGAGCGTCTTCTGCTCGGCGCGGAGCGCCTCGAAGGCGGAGATGGACGATCGACGCTCACTGTCGGCCACCAGAATCTGGTCGACCAGGTCGGTACTCTCGCCGCGCTTGGTCAGGGCGGCACGTACGACGTCAGGGTTCTCACGGAGCAGTTTCGCGTCAATCACACGATGAGGGTATCGGGGCGTGTCTCGGCGGGCGAAGTCAATTCGGGATGATGTGGTGTGTTGCATCGAGGATCGTTGGTGCGACTGGTGGTGGTCCAGTCGTTCGCTGGCAAGGCGGAGGAGGAGCGCGATGCGGAGCATCTCGCGACGACGACAACGCCGCCAGCGGGCGTCTGGGGCGCCTCCAGGCGTGCCGAACGGTTCTCGATGCAACACTGCACCGGAGTGACCACAGGGGGGAATTGAGCGGGCGATGAACCACCACCCATCCACTCCGGTCGGCCGCGCGCTGACCGTTGTCCTGGGTGCGGTGCCGTTCACCGTGATCACTCTGCTGGTCTTCGGCGGCTGGCCGCCGCTGCAGCGCTGGGACGCCTCCATGGCCGCCCGAGCCAGCGGGTACGGCGCCACGCACCCGGAGGTGGTCGACTTCTGGCAGGTGGTCGGAGCGGTCGTCCTGCCGTGGACGTCGCGAGCCGTGATCGTGGTCGTCGCCGTCTACCTCTGGCACCGTCGGGCGCGGCTGCTGACCGTCTGGCTGCTGGTCTCGGCCGGCGCCGAGCTCGGGCTGGTTCAGGCGGCGCAGTACATCTTCACGCGGTCCCAGCCCGCTCAGCACCTGGTCGAGACCGACGGCTGGTCGTATGTCTCAGGCCACGCGACCGCAGCGTTCGTGATGGCTGGGGCGCTTGGCGTCGTACTGCCTTCGGTGCGCGGGTGGCGGCGGCGGTTCCGGCTGCTCGTGCTGCTGCCGGTCATTGCGGTCGTGTGGATTGCGTCGGTGGACCGGCTCGCGCTGAACGTGCACTACGTGTCCGACGTGCTCGGCGGCTGGGCGCTCGGGCTGGCCATCCTCACCGCGACCTCGATCGGGTTCGGCCTGCGCCCCGGATTGCGCCGGAGGCGCCGCCGTACACCGTCCTCGACGTTGGAGACCGCGCGCCCGCCGCGGGCCGCGGTGATCGTGAACCCGATCAAGGTCGGCGACGGAGTGGCCTTCCGGCGGAAGGTGACCCGCTCGCTGGAATTGCGCGGCTTCGACGACCCGCTGTGGCTGGAGACCCAGATCGACGACTCCGGCAATGCGATGGCCAAGCGCGCGATCGAGTACGAGTCGGACCTGGTCCTGGTCGCCGGCGGCGACGGCACGGTCCGCGTGGTCTGCGCGGCGCTGGCCCACACCGGCATCCCGGTCGGCGTGATCCCGGCCGGCACCGGCAACCTGCTCGCCCGCAACCTGCACATCCCGCTCGACCTCGACGACGCGCTCGAGCGGATCCTCGAAGGCCGCAACCGGCGGATCGACCTCGTCTCCGTGTACGGCGACCAGCTGGACACCGACCGCTTCGCCGTGATGGCCGGGCTCGGGCTCGACGCCGCGATCATCTCCGGCGCGCCGCCCGTCCTCAAGGCGCAGATCGGCTGGCCGGCGTACTTGGTCTCGACCGCCCGCAACATCAACCACCCGTCGGTGCGCGTCCGGATCACCCTTGACGACGAGACGCCGATCGAGCGCCGGGTCCGGACCGTCGTGGTCGGTAACGTCGGCATGCTGCAGGCGAACATCCCGCTGCTGCCGGACGCCCGCCCCGACGACGGTCTGCTCGACGTGGTCGTGATCGCCCCGCGCCGCGTCACCCAGTGGCCGATCGTCGTCTGGCGCTTGCTGACGCGCACCAACCGCACGGACATGTACCTGGAGCGCTTCACCGGGCGCAAGGTCGAGATCATCGCCGCCGTCGACGTAGAACGCCAGCTCGACGGCGACCCCATCGGCCCCGGCCGAACCCTGACCGCCGAAGTAGAACCCGGCGCCCTGGTCGCCCGAGTCCCCCGCCGCCGCTAGGCGAGGGTGGGGCCGGCGTCTTTGCGGAGGGTTTCGAGGGCTTCCTCTTCCTCCGGGGAGAGTTTGGACTCGCTGGCGAAGGAGCGGATCTCCTTGGCGTAGGTGCGGGCGTCGGCGCGGCTGTTGATCGAGGTCAGGACGACGCCGTGGCCGTTGTCGTCGAGCAGGGCCAGCGACCAGGAGAGCTTGCCGCCGGTGTCGCCGAAGGCGTCGTACCGGACGATGGCGAGGTGCTGGACGGTGTCGCGCAGCTCGGCGCGGGTCACCTCGATGTCCTTGCCGAGTCTGCGCAGTTCGGCCTTGACCGTGCCGGGTTTGGGCTCGGGTTGCGGTTCCGGATCGGGCTCTGGGGCAGGCGGCGGTACGGCGGCGGCCGTCGTACCGGTCTGGGCCCGGACCGCCTGGATGGCGAACACGAGGGCGAGCACCGCCACGAACAAGGCAGCGATCCCGAATGCACCGGCTAACGTCGAAGACACGCACGAGAGCCTAAGGCATCCGGGTTTACCTGAGTACTCAGGTGGTTGCGGAGCGTGCATCACGTAGATTCACGACGTGACACATTTGCCTGACCAAGGACCACAGCCGGGGGTTCACGACCTCGGTTACGCCCGTCTCGACACCGACCGGCTGGAACGCACTGGCGACGCCGAGGTGGTGTACGGCGCCGGCAAGACGCCCTCACAGGTCGTCGAACTGCTGCGCACCCTGCACGCCACCCACCCGGGCAACGCCGTACTGGCGACCCGGCTGACGCCCGAGGCCCAAGCCGCGGTCGCCGCCGAGCTGCCGGATGCCGTGGTCGACCCAGTCGGCCGTACGGCGGTTCTCGGCGAGCCTCCCGTTCTGCGGGGGACCGTGGCCGTGGTGGCCGCCGGTACGTCGGATGCGCCGGTCGCACTCGAGGCGGCGACGACTGCACGCGTGTTCGGCGCGAACGTCGAGATGATCACCGATGTGGGTGTGGCCGGGCTGCACCGGATCCTCGGGGTGCGTGAGCGGCTCGACGTCGCGGACTGCCTGATCGTGGTCGCCGGGATGGAGGGTGCGCTCCCCAGCGTCGTCGGCGGGCTCGTCGGCGTACCGCTGGTCGCCGTGCCCACGTCGGTCGGCTACGGCGCATCTTTCGGTGGTGTGGCCGCGCTGCTCGGCATGCTGAACTCCTGCGCCCCCGGCGTGACGGTCGTCAACATCGACAACGGCTTCGGCGCCGGCGTCTTCGCCGCCCGAGTAGCCCGCCGCGCAGCCCCGCGTGAGCGGAAGGACGAGTCGTGAAGGTCGCCTGGATCGACTGCTCCGCCGGTGCGTCGGGCGACATGCTCCTAGGCGCGCTGCTCGACGCCGGCGCCGACCTGGCGTACGTGAACGCCGCGGTAGCCGCGGTAGACCCGTCTCTCGCCGTGCAGACGAGTCGGACAGCCCGCCACCAGATCGCCGCTCTCAAGGCGACGGTCGAGGTCAACGGCACTCCTCACCCGGAAGGGCCTGCAGTCGCCGTACCCGAACCGGAGGCTGGGCACGGACACGGCCATGGGCACGGTCATGGCGGGCACTCGCACTCGCATGGGCCTACTCGGCCTTGGAGTGAGGTTCGGCGGATTCTGGAGGCGGCTGAGCTGCCGGAGAGTGTTCGGGAGCGGGCGTTGGATACCTTCGCTCGGTTGGCTCGGGCTGAGGCGAACGCTCACGGAGTGGATGTGGAGGGGGTGCACTTTCACGAGGTCGGCGCGCTGGATGCGATTGCGGACATCGTGGGGGTGGCGGCGGCATCCGTTTCGCTCCAGCTGGAGCGGATCGTGGTTTCGACGATCGCGCTGGGTGGGGGGCGGCAGGTGCGGGGGCAGCACGGCGGGATTCCGATTCCGGGGCCGGCGGTCCTGCATCTTGTGGCTGAGGCTGAGGCGCCGGTGATTGGCGGCACCGCGCCGTACGAGATGACGACGCCGACTGGCGCCGCGTTGCTGGCGACGCTGGCGGACGAGTTCGGGATGATGCCGCCGATGCGAGTCGGCCGGACCGGGGTCGGCGCCGGCGGGCGAGACCCGGTGGAGGTGCCGAACATCCTGCGAGTGATCGTCGGGGAGACCGCCGAACGGGCCGCGACGCAGCTCGTCTACGAGACCAACATCGACGACCTGGACCCGAGGCTCTGGCCGCCCATTCTGCAGCGGTTGCTGGACGCCGGCGCTTCCGACGCGTGGCTGACGCCGATCCTGATGAAGAAGGGCCGGCCCGCCCACACGCTGTCCGTCCTCGTCAGCAGCACGAACGCCGACGCCGTACGACGCGTTGTCCTGACCGAGACCACCGCGATCGGCCTCCGCGAGTACGACATCCGCAAGCACGCCGCCGACCGCGAGTTCACCTCGGTCGACGTCGACGGCCAAGCGGTCAGCATCAAGATCGCCCGGTACGACGGCCAAGTGGTCAACGTGCAACCGGAGTACGAGGATGTCGTCACCGCGGCCGCCGAGCTCAAGCAACCGGTCAAGGCCGTCATGGCCCGGGCAGTCGCAGCAGCCGCGCACTTCTGGAACTAGCGCCCCGAGTACGCCGGAGCGAAGACGACCAGCAGCGAAAGGTCTTCGGTGATGTCGACGAAGCGATGCTCCTCTTCCGCGGGAACGAAGAGGACATCGCCCGTCTCAACAGGCTCCGCACCGGACGGCGTCACGAAGGTAGCCCGTCCAGCCGTCACCACGTAGATCTCTTCCTCGTGGTGCGGCGCCTGGTCGTCCACCCCACCCGCCGGAATCGAGTAGGTCCCCACCGACATCGACCCGGTCCGCAGTTGCTCGACGTAGTCGTTCGGCTCGCGGTGTACGAAGACACCCGCCCCCACCAGCTTCTTCATCCGGCGAGGTTAGCTTGCGGAAGCCTTCTCCGGAACGGCCTTCTGCTTGCGCCGCGGCCAGTCGTACGGCCACCACTGCGCGCCACTCCGGCGGGCCCACACGATCAACCCGACCAGTACGGCGAGCTCGATCGCCGGGCAGATCGTGTCCCGTAGCCGCGCGCTGAAGAACTCCAGCGAGTCGGACAGGCTCGCCGCGACCTGACGTGCGTTCGGATCCCGCCCTGGCACGTACGCGATCGCGAGCATCGTCGTCCGGACCACCATGAACTTGTCGACCTTCGACGCGGCCACGGCCGCCAACGGCAGCCAGGCGATGACGTCGTACCAAGGCAGTGAGTACATCGCGGTCAGCACCCAGGCGATCGCGTAGATCGCGGTGTAGCGCACCGCGGCCGGGACCGGGTCGTTCGGGTGCGTCTGCGGGACGAGCGACTTCGGCATCACCTGCGAGAGCAGGATCGCGACCACGATCAGCCCGACCCAGGCCAGGATCGCGAGGATCGTCCGGACGAGGGCGCCGGGCAGGAACAGGTCGAACAGACTCAGCAGCACCTTATGCGGCGTACCGGTCGAGATGAACGACGTCTGCGACCGCGCCTGCTGGAAGGCTTGCAGCCCGAAGATGCCGTACAGACCGCCCATCGCGAGCGCACCACCGCCGCACATGATGAGCGCCTTGCGGCGATCCGCGCGCAGTGACCACAACATCGCGATGCCGACCAGACCGATCGACAGCTTGGTCGCACCGGCCATCCCGATCAGAAGTCCGGCCAGGAACACATGCCGTCGCAGCGCCACCAGCGCCAGAACCGCGAACATCACCGCGATCGAGTCGTTGTGCGCACCGGCCAGCACCGACCACAGCAGCAGCGGGTTCGCCATGCCGAGCATCAGCACGCGCCGGCGGCTGGGCAGGTTCGGGCCGACGAGCTTGAGCAGCAGCAGGCTGGTCAGGATCAGGCTGATCCCGACCGACAGCTGCAGCATCCACACGGTCAGCTGCATCGAGTCGCCGCCGACCACCGACGACAGCCACTGGATCCAGGTCGCGATCGGGCCGTAGACACTGCGCGCGCCCTGCCACGGCCGCTCGGTCGCCGCGATCACCGGGTCGTAGCCGAGCCGGATCGTGTCGGCCGGCGCGGTCGTGTACGGGTTGCCGCCGAGCGTCATGATCCGCCCGTACGCCGCGTAGATCAGCACATCGCCGGACGCCATCGGCGGCACCAGCGTCACGGCCGCCGTCGTACCGATGCCTAGGGCAACCAATCGGCTGAGGCGCGGGGCCCAGCCGTGCTTCAACGCCTTGACCGCCATCCAGACGCCGTAGCCGCCGAGGAGGATCGCGACGTAGATCAGCACCGAGACGAGCCAGCCGTTCGGCTTTGCGTCGAACCAGTACGACGGGAGCCAGGCGTGCCGGTTCGTGAGCGTCAGCACGACGACCGACGGGCCGAGCAGGCCGACCGCCACGATCAACGCCGTACAGGCGAGGTAGAGAGCGACGGCGCGGCGGCCGTACCGCTCTGCGAGGCGCGGGTCGGGGGTGACTTCGGTGCTCATGGTGTCGTCTTCCGCGGGAACAGGCTGCGCAGCGACGGTCCCCCGTCGGCCGGCAACGCGCTGCGGGCCGCGAGAGCACGCCGTACATGCAGGTACTGCTTGCCGCGGTGCAGTTGGCCGCGCAGGTCGGTCCCGGTCGCCCGGTGCCGCACCTCGATCGGCACCTCGAGGATCCGGAACCCCTTGCGGCCGAGGTCGATGCTCAGCGCGGTCTCCACGCCGAACCCGGCAGCCAGCGGTACGGCGGCATCGAACGCGAGCCGGGTCAGACAGCGCTGGCCGGAGAGCGGTTGTTCCGGAGCCCAGCCGGTCGACTCCTGGATGCCGGCCCGGGCCAGCTTGACCACGAACCCGTGGCCGCCGGCCTTAGAACCGTCGGCCCGAACCTGCGCCGGCAGCGTCCCGATCGTCATGTCCGCGCGACCGGCCTGCACCGGCTCCAGCAGCGGAGCCGCAGCACTGGCGGAGTCGGTCAGATCCGCGTCGAGGAAGAGCAGGTGTCGCGGCCGGGCGCCATCGCGCTCGGCGACCGCCGCCGCGCCGGTCTCCATCGCGGCTGCCTTGCCCTGGTTGCGGTCGTGGCGGACCACGACGGCACCGGCACGCTCGGCCACTTGGGCGGTGTCATCGGACGATCCGTCGTCCACGACCACCACCAGATCGACCCCGATGATCTTGTGCACCGCGTCGACCGTCGCCGCGATCCGCAGCCCCTCGTCCTTCGCCGGGATCACACAGGCGACGGCACGCTCGAACGGCTCAGGGGAGGAATCAGCACCGGACACAGCACCGCAGCCTAGTTCCTCAATGGGCTGCGGACTGCTTCAGTGGGTACTCGAAGACGACATCTCGTTCTTTCGGACGAAGGCAGTGTTGTGCAGCTCTCTTTGCATCCGAGCGAAGATTGTCGGACAATCAGACAGTACTTGTCGACGAGAGGGCAGGCAGATGAGCCAGATGTACGGCGTCGACAGCGAGGTCGGCACGCTGCGGACTGTGATGCTGCACCGGCCGGGGAACGAGTTGCGCCGGCTGACCCCGCGCAACAACGACAAGCTGCTGTTCGACGGGATCCCGTGGGTCGGCCGCGCGCAGGACGAGCACGACGCGTTCGCGCAGGTGCTGCGGGACCGCGGTGTCGAGGTGCTGTACCTGCACGAGCTGCTGATCGAGGCGCTCGGTGACCCGGCGGCTCGCGAGCAGGCGGTGACCGGCGCGATCGCGGACCTGCGGCTCGGCGACACGCTGCGAGAGTACCTCGCTGCGTCGCTGACGGCTCTCGATCCGGCCGAGCTGGCCGAGGCGCTGATGGCCGGCGTCCGGAACGACGAGGTGCGGGCCGGCGGGCTGGTCACGTCATTGCTCGCGCACGAGGACTTCCTGATCGACCCGCTGCCGAACCTGCTGTTCACGCGGGACTCGAGTGTGTGGATCCGGGACTCGGTCGCGGTCACGTCGCTGGCGATGCCGGCGCGGGTTCGCGAGACCCAGCTGACCGAACTGATCTACGGCTTCCACCCGCGGTTCGCCGGGGCGGACAAGGTGTACGACCACTCTTTGGAGCACGTTGAGGGCGGGGATGTGCTTGCCCTCGGGCCCGGCGTGCTCGCGGTTGGCGTGGGCGAGCGGACGACGCCGGCTGGTGTCGAGCGGCTGGCGCGGCGGGTGTTCGCGAAGAACCTCGCGCACACGGTGCTCGCCGTACCGATTGCTCAGCAGCGCGCCACGATGCACCTCGACACGGTGTGCACGATGGTCGACGTCGACGCCGTACTGATGTATCCGAACATGGCCGAGGAGATGCGCGCGCTCGCCGTCACCACGGACGGCGACGAGCTACACGTGGCCGAGTCCGAGCCGTTCCTCGTCGCGGCCGCCAAGGCGCTCGGGATCGACACGCTGCGGCGGATCGACACCGGCCTGGACCCGGTCACCGCCGAGCGCGAGCAGTGGGACGACGGCAACAACACGCTCGCCCTCGCGCCGCGCGTCTGCATCGCTTACGAACGCACGGTCGAGACCAACCAGCGTCTCGAGGAATCCGGCGTCGAGGTCATCCGGATCTCCGGCTCCGAACTCGGCTCCGGCCGCGGCGGCCCCCGCTGCATGTCGTGCCCGGTGCTCCGCGAGCCCGCCTGACTCCTTACTTCACGCATTCACTTGACGACGCGAGTGAAGCCGACGACACGCGGAGTGAAAACGGGGCTTGTGCACTGACCCGCTCCTGAGTACTCTTCATGCCTAGGCCCAGGCCCTGTTGCTCCCCCGTCAGCAGGACTTGGGCCGTCCACGTTCGAGAAGGCCCCGGTTCCCACCGGGGCCTTCTCGCGTTCTGGGCACAAAAGCCCAGACCTGGGGTCCGCACGCACGCGCGCGGCAGGTGTCGAAAAGTCCGTCGCCGCCGAAGGCGGTGTCCTTCGGCGGCCGTGTCCTTTTACCGGATGGTGAGTTGGCGGCTGGCGAGGCCGGCTCGGGCGGCTCGCTCTTCGGTGGTGAGGGGGGCGGTGGCGGCGAGGGCCTTGTCGAGGGCGGCGGCGAAGTCGGCGGCGGGCTTCTCGACGTCGGCGGCTTCGGTGTCGGCGGGGAGCTCCCAGACCGGGGCCAGGACGCCGAGGGCGCGGAAGGAGCCGATCAGGCGGCTGTCTTCGACGAGCTGGGACTGGCCGGCTGCGTGCAGGCGAGCGAGCGCGTCGAGGACGGTGTCCTCGCCGTGCGGGAGGACCCAGCGCAGGTAGCGGCGGTCGCCGATCTGCGTCCAGTACGCCGCCTCGACCGACTCGAGCCGGACGGTCGGCGCAGCGGCGGCGTTGGCGCGCTCGAGACCGGCAGCGACCTCACCGGTCGGGTCCTCGACGTTCTCGCCGACCCAGAAGTCGAAGCCTTCGTGGACCTTGACCTCGATCGGCTTGGAGGTGTCGATCAGGTCCTGCAGGCGCGGGCCGTCCTTCATCAGGTCGCCGACCTGGATCGGGTTGCCGGGCTCGGTGGCGAGGGCGGCCGTGATCGCGTGGCCGAGGTCGCGTGACGGGTCACCGGAGGAGGCGTGCGTCTGCAGGCCGATCCAGATCGTCTCGTCGTCGCGGACCAGGCCGGGCATCGCCATCGGCAGCAGGGTGACCAGGTTGACCACCTTGCCGGAGTCGAGCAGCTCGACCTGCGCCGTCCCGGACGGCACGATCTCGCGGAACGCGATCAGGTCGCACTCGGACGGCAGCCCCTCGAACGGGCGCACCACCCAGGTGTCCGCGGCGGCCGCGATCTCCTTGCCGTGGCACTGCTTGAACCGCTTGCCCGAACCGCAGGGGCAAGGTTCCCGCGGACCGACGTCGACCAGGTCGGCCGGGTCGAGGGTGACGGTCGTCGTGTTCTTCGCGCGCTGCCGCGACTTCTTTCCCATGAGCGCAGTCTTGCAGCCCACCCCGCCGTACGGCGAACCCGCCGGAGTCAGCTCGGGACGACGGCGTGCACGGTCCGGCGCCCGATCCCGGTCCGGACGTCCCAGTGCGAGGTGAGGACGTCGACGATCGCCAGCCCACGGCCGCCGATCGACTCCGGGTGCGGGTCGTCGATCCGCCGCGGCTCGGTCTCACCGCGACCGTCGGTCACCTCGACGTGAATTCCGGAGTTGTCGATCCACCAGGCCGCGCGCACTTCTCCGGCCGGCAACGCGGGTGCGTAGCGGATGGCGTTGGAAAGCAGCTCCGAGAGCACCAGCTGAGCGTCGTCACACGCTCCGTCGGTCACGCGGTACCGCTTCAGGTATGCGGCCAAACGGCGCCGGGCATCCGCTACCGCGGACACTTCGTGCGGCAGTACGACGTCCACGACACTCACGTCGGCAGGCAGGGTCGCTGAGGACAAGCAGGGTCTCCTCGATGATCGGAACAGCCATCAGAGGTTCTGCCCACTTCCGGCCCGGAAAAACACCGGCGGGAATTCCGTTACACAGCTAACGCTTGAACCACGGGAGTTGTTGGGAAACTGTCATGAAATCGAGCGACATTTAACGTAACAATAACCGCCCGCATTCATCGGAACACCCTTAGGGACGTCCGATCTCTCGACTCTCGTCCGACAACACCCGGAGTACGGACTCCGGCCGGTCGCTGATGATCGCGTCGACCCCGATATCGCGGCAGTGCCGCATATCGGCCTCCGCGTTCACCGTCCACACATGTACCTGGTGACCGTGCTTGTGCGCTCGGTCGACGTACTCGGGGTGAGCGGTGACGATCTCCAGGCTCGGACCGGCATGCGAGACCCCGGTCGGCAGCGAGCCGTCGCGGAACCGCAGCGGCACCCGGTCCATCAGCAGTACGGTCCGCAGCCCCGGCGCCAGCACCCGCATCCGCCGCAGCGACAACCAGGAGAAGCTCATCACCCGGACCGGCGATTCGGTGCCGATCTTCGGATGCGACCACCCGTACCGCCCGAGTGCCTCGATCAGACGCCGTTCCACCAGTCCGGCGTACCGAGTCGGGTGCTTGGTCTCGATGGCCAGCTCCAGCGGCCGCCCGGAGTCCCGTACGGTCGCCAGCAGCTTGTCCAGCGTCAGCACCGTGGACAGGTCCGGATCCGGCAGTTCGGCGTCCTCGTCGAGATCGGACCACGGGTTCTTCCAGGAACCCCAGTCGAAGGCCTCCAGCTCCTGCAGGCTCATCGTGGACAGCACGCCTTTACCGTTCGAGGTGCGCTCGATCCGGCGGTCGTGCACACAGACCAGATGACCGTCCGCGGTCAGCCGGACGTCACACTCCAGACCGTCGGCCCCGGCATCGATCGCTCGGCGGTACGCCGCGAGCGTGTGCTCAGGACTGGTATCGCTGGATCCACGGTGCGCCACCACGCTCGGGCGTTTCCCCATGTAGAGAACTCTGACACGGCAGGAGGCAGGATGGTCGCCATGGACATGCGAGCAATCGTGCTGGACCACCCGGTGGAACCCGAAGAGCTCCGAGTACGCCGGGTGCCGGTTCCCGAGCCGGATCCGGGCTGGGTGCGGATCAAGGTCGAGGCCTTCGGACTGAACCGGTCGGAGTATCACCTGCGAGCCGGGCTGGCGACCGGGGCGACGTTCCCGGTCATCCCCGGGATCGAGGCGGTCGGCACCGTCGATGCCGCCCCGAACGGCGAGTTCGCGCCCGGGCAGCAGGCGGCCGCGATGATGGGCGGGATGGGCCGCCAGTACGACGGCGGCTACGCCGAGTACGTCGTCGTTCCCGCCACGTCGATCGTCCCGGTGACCACCGACCTGGACTGGGCCACGCTCGGCGCGCTCCCCGAGATGCTGCAGACAGCCCACGGGTCGCTGTTCACCGGCCTGGCGATCGAGCCCGGCCAGAGCGTGCTGATTCGCGGCGGTACGTCGTCGATCGGCGTGGCCGCCGCCGCGATCGCCAAGGAACACGGGCTGACCGTGTTCTCCACGACCCGCAATCCGCACCGTGTCGACGTTCTTCGCGACCACGGTGTCGACCATCCGATCGTTGACGACGGCAACGTCGCGGCAAAGGTCCGGGAAATCCGCCCCGAAGGCGTGCACGCCGCTCTCGAACTCGTCGGCACAAATGCGCTTCCCGACACGTTGAAAGCCGTCGCGGTGCACGGCACCGCGTGTTTCACCGGAATGCTCAGCGACAACTGGTCGATCCCGGACTTCTATCCGATGGACTATCTGCCGAACGGCGTCCGGCTGACCGCCTACAGCGGGGAAAGCAACGATCTCCCCGCCGAGGCGTTCCAGCGGTACTGCGATCTGGTGGCCGCCGGCAAGCTCTCGATCCGGATCGATCAGGTCTTCACGATGGAAGAGATCGGCGCGGCGCACCGGATCATGACCGACGGCAAGGCGGTCGGGAAGCTGGTCGTCCGGGTCTAACCGGTTGCCTCCTGCAGAACCGTGGACCGGCCGGCGGGGCGGGCTAGGCCGTAGTGGTCTCGGAGGGTTGTCCCGGTGTACTCGGTGCGGAACAGACCGCGCCGCTGCAGGATCGGGATCACCTCGTCGACGAAGACGGTCAGCCCGGACGGGAGCACCGGCGGCATGATGTTGAAGCCGTCGGCCGCTCCGGCCGCGAACCACTGCTCGATCGCGTCGGCCACTTGGTCCGGCGTACCGGTGAAGGTGCGGTGACCGCGGCCACCACCGAGGCGGCCGATCAGCTCGCGGACGGTCAGCTTCTCGCGGCGGGCCAGCGTGACGATCAGCGTGTAGCGGCTCTTCGCGCCCTCGATCTCGTCCTCGTCGGGCAGTTCGGCCGGGAGCTGCTGGTCGAGCGGCAACGCCTCCGGCGCGACGCGCAGTGTCTTGGCGAGCTGCAGCCGCGCGTACTCGGGCTGGATCAGCTCGTCGAGCTGCCGTTCCAGCCGCTGCGCCTCCTCGACCGTGGACCCGATCACCGGCACGATCCCGGGCAGGATCTTGATCGTCTCCGGATCGCGGCCCAGCGCCGCCGTACGGGCCTTCAGGTCACGGTAGAAGTCCTGGGCGTCGGCCAGCGTCTGCTGGGCCGTGAAGACGGCCTCGGCGTACCGGGCGGCCAGTCCCTTGCCGTCCTCCGACGAGCCGGCCTGCACGATCAGCGGATGCCCCTGCGGCGACCGCGGCAGGTTCAGCGGGCCGCGGACCTGGAAGTGCCGGCCGACATGATCGATCGGTACGACGCGGTCGTTGACCGCCCAGACGCCGGCCTCCTTGTCGGCGATCGCGGCATCGTCCTGCCACGAGTCCCACAGCTTGTACGCGACCTCGAGGAACTCGGCCGCCCGGTCGTACCGCTCCGCGTGCGCGGGCTGGTCGGCCAGGTTGAAGTTCTTCGCCGCGTCCGGACCCGCCGTGGTCACGACGTTCCAGCCGGCCCGCCCACCGCTGACATGATCGACGCTGGCGAACCGCCGCGCGAGATTGAACGGATCGTTGTACGTCGTGGATGCGGTCGCGATCAGTCCGATCCGCGAGGTCACCGCGGCGATCGCGGTCAGCAGCACGGTCGGCTCCAACGAGCCCGCCGGCCGCCGGCCGACCTCGCCGAACAACGCCGGCGAGTCCGCGAAGAAGACCGAGTCGAACAATCCGCGCTCGGCGATCCGCGCCAGCTCCTGATAATGCTCGATCGACGTGTTGGCGAACGGATTGCTCTCCGGCAGCCGCCACGACGCCTCGTGGTGACCCGTACTCATCAGGAACGCATTCAGATGCAACTGCTTGCTCACAACGAAACCCCCAACGCGTCAAGAAGCCGCGACCGGACCGCGGCAGGTTCGTCCACCACTTCTTCGGCGATCAGCCGCCCGTCCTCGAGCACGAGAATCCGATCTGCCAAGGCGACCGCCTCGTCGACGTCATGGGTCACGAGCAGGACGGCGGGCCGGTGCACCTCGCACAAAGTGCGCAGCAGGGCATGCATCTTCAACCGCGTCAGCGCATCGAGCGCACCGAACGGCTCATCGGCCAGCAACAGTTCAGGCTCCCGCACCAGCGACCGGGCGAGCGCCACCCGCTGCTGCTCCCCACCCGACAGCTCGTTCGGCCACGCCTTCTCCCGGCCGGCGAGACCGACCTCGGCCAGACTCTTCCGGCCCTGATCCTCGGCGCCGCGCAGTCCGAGGACGACGTTCTCCAAGACCGTTGCCCAGGGCAACAATCGCGAGTCCTGGAAGACGACCGAGACGTTCTGAGGCACCACCAGTTCGCCCGAGCCGGCGACGTCGGGGTCCAACCCGGCGAGGGCGCGCAACAGGGTGCTCTTGCCGGAGCCGCTTCGGCCCAGCAGGGCAACGAACTCGCCGGGCGCGATCTCGAGATCGACACCGTTCAGGACGGCTCGGTCGTCGTACCGGCGGACCAGATCGCGAGTTACGATGCCAGCGTACGGCGCCATGACAGGGCCCTCCTTTGAATCAAGCGAACAGCCCCGTCGGAGAGCAGGCCGAGAATTCCGTACAGGACCAGGCCGACGATGATGATGTCGGTCTGCCCGTAGGTCCGGGCCAGCTCCATCATGTAGCCGATCCCGCTGGTGGCGTTGATCTGCTCGACCACCACCAGCGACAGCCACGCGCCGGTCACGGCGAACCGCAGACCGAGCAGGAACCCGGGCAGCGCCCCCGGCAGGACGACGCGCCGGATGAACTCGCGCTGCGACAGGCCGACGGTCTGCGCGAGCTCGACGTACCGGCTGTCGATGGTGCGCAGGCCGTTGTGGGTGTGCAGGTAGATCGGCACGAAGACGCCGAGCAGGATCGTCACGACCTTCATCGACTCGCCGATCCCGAGCCACAGAATCAGCAGCGGCAGCAGGGCGAGCGACGGAATCGCGCGCTTGATCTGGATCGGTCCGTCGAGGATCGCCTCGCCGAGCCGGGAGAGCCCGGAGATCAGCGCCAAAGCGACGCCCAGCACGATGCCGAGGCCGAGTCCGACCAGCGCTCGTTGCGATGACGTCCACAGGTTCGACTGCAGACGGCCGTCCGAGATGAGCTCACCGGCGGTCGTGACGACCGTCCACGGCGCCGACAGTACGCGTTGGTCGATCCAGCCGGTGGCCGATCCGATGCTCCACCCGACGAGCAGCAGGATCGGTCCGATCGCAGCACCGAACTTGATCGGCTTCCCCGGTCCGAGCCGGCGCCGCCGTACGACGGGCGCGGAGCGCGTGACAGGCCGCACCCCGGGCAGACTGGTGACGGTCATTTCGCCGCACCTGCCTTGATCGCGTCGGCCGCGACCGTCTGGAACCGCAGGTCGTAGAGGTCCTTGGCCTGGATCACCGGGTTCTTGGTCTCCGCGGCCAGCAGTTCGATCGTCTCCTGGTTACGCGTGATCGCGTCGCTCCAGTCGGCCGTGATGTCCGGGTGGCCGGCGTTGTCGACGAGCCACTGACCGTCGGCCTCGGTGAGTCCCTGGTCCTTCACGTAGTACCCGGCGATCCATTCCTTCGGGTGCTTGTCGATCCAGTCCTGCGCGACGCCCCACGCGGCGACGTACGCACGAATGGCGGCCGCCTTGGCGGGATCCTCGAGCGACTCGACCGGACCGTAGAGGTGACCGGCGTCGTCCCGGATCCCGTGCTGCAGCGTGGTCGCACCGTCCTTGCCGTACTTGGCCGTGTAGCGCTTGATCTGTACGCCGCCGATCGGCGCGACGTCGACCTGCTTACCTGCAAGGGCGTTCGTGTACACGTCCCCCGTGCTGGGCAGCTCGATCAGCTTCACGTCGTCCTTGGTCAGGCCGGCCTTCTTCAGCACCTTGAGGACCAGCGCGCCCTGCGCCTGCCCCGGACTGAACGCGATCGACTTGCCCCGCAGGTCGGCGAGCGTCTTCACGGTCACGCCGGGCGCGATCCCGAGCTCGTAGATCGGGTGGTTGATCGCGTCCTGGCGGAACTTCGAGGCGACGATCTTCACCTTCAGCCCGGTCCAGGTCGCGTGGATCGCGGGGATCTCGGCGACCGAGCCGAGGTCGAGCGCATGCGCCCGGAACGCCTCGGTGGTCTGCGGTCCACCGCTCAGGTTCGCGAACTTGGTGTACTTCTCCACCTTGTCCAGCTGGCCCGACAGTTTGAACGCGACCTGGGTAGCCGGGTCGCCGACGACGATCTTCGCGCCGTCCGGGACGGTCGTCGGCAGCGGAGCATCCAGCGCGAGCTTCGCGCCACTGCCCGCCTGGGCCGCGCCGCCGCAGCCGCTCACGACGAGCAGCGCGGCGAGAGCGAAGTACTTCAAAGACTTAGACATGGTGAACCCTCGGGGTGGCGGTGGCGTAGCGACCGTCGTGGTAGAGCAACGGCTCGTGTTCGCGACGTTCGGTGTGGGTGATCAGGCGGGCGACGACCAGGTAGTGGTCGCCGACAGCGAAGCGGTGTTCGACGTGTGCGCGCAGGACGCTCGGCGCTTCGTCGAGCACGGGCTCCCCGGTGTGCAGCCGGGACCAGCGGGTCGGCGCGGCGAAGCGGTCGATCCCGCTGGTGGCGAACCGGCCGGCGATCGCCTGCTGGTCGTCGGACAGGAAGTTGATGGCCAGGGACTCGGTACGGCTGACGGTCGGCCAGCTGGACGCCTTGGTGTCGATGGCGAACGAGACGAGCGGCGGCAGCAGGCTGACCGAGACCAGTGAGGTGGCCGTGAAGCCCACCGGGCCGTGGCCCGCGTCGGCGGTGATCACCACGACGCCGGCGGCGTGGCGACGGAAGACGTTGCGGTAGACGTCGGCGTCCACGACACGCTCTTCGGAGCGATCGGGGACCAGTGAGAGGGCAGGACGGTGCACAGCGGGGACAGACATGGGTCTCCCTCGAACAAGGGGCACGCACAGAAAGAGATCAGGGTGATGGCGCAGGCAGAACAGGGGTCACCGACAGGTGGCGCTCGCCGTCCGCAGCAGATCGATGACGCGACGGCGGGTGAGCAAGGTCGTCGTCATGTCAGCTATCTTCGCACCAATGTCTACTGAAGAACTGCACAATCTCGCCATCCGGGACGGCCGTCCAGAAACGGGTGGCCCTCACACCTGACGGACCCGCTGCGTTTAATGAGCATGGTGACTGTCGAACTGCCGCCGTTCCAGGCTCTCGTCGACGCGCACTGGCGGGACGTCGCCCGCCTGGCCCGCGCGCTGGCCGGTCCTGTGGACGGCGACGACGTGGCGCAACGCGCGTGGGAGAAGGCGTTCGCCGCCTATCCCGGACTGACCTCGGCCAAGAACCTGCGCAGCTGGCTGCTCACCATCACCGCCCGGTGTGCGACGGACGTACACCGGGCCCGCCGGCCGCAACGGCCGCTCGACGACGCACCGCCGGTCGCGGTCGACGGCCCGGACGCCGCCGACTGGCCGGATCCCGAGCTGTGGCAGGCGGTCAACGGGCTGCCCGAGCGGCAGCGGTACGCCATCACCCTCAAGTACGTCGGCGACCTCGACCACCACGGAGTGGCCGCCGTACTGGAGACCACCCCCGCAGCCTCGCGCCGACTCGTCAGCGACGCTCTCGCGACCCTGCGCCGTACCCTCGGAGTTGACTCATGAACTCACTGGAGGACCGGCTCACCCGGTTCAGCACCTCAGATTTGAAGCCGCCTGTCCTGCCGGACGCCGACGTCGCCTACACATTGCACGACACCCCGATCGGCACGCTGCTGCTGGCGGTCGCACACGGCCGGGTGGTTGCTAGCTCGTTCGGCGACGAGGAGACGATGACCGGCCGGCTCGCGCGTGCCGTGTCGCCGCGCGTACTCCGCCAGCCGCGCGCACTGGACGCCGTACGGCGGGAGCTGGACGAATATCTCGGGGGTGAGCGCCAGGAATTCACCGTGCAGGTCGATCTCGCGCTCGCGACGCCGTTCCAGCAATTGGTGCTGAGCGACCTGCGCACGCACACCAGCTATGGACACACCAAGACCTACGGACAGCTCGCCGGGGAGATCGAGCGGCCCAAGGCCGCCCGAGCCGTCGGTACGGCGCTGGGCGCGAATCCCGTGTGTGTCCTGCTGCCCTGCCACCGCATCATCGGCGGAAGCGGAGCGCTGACCGGCTACGCGGGCGGACTCGAGGCGAAGCGCTATCTGTTGGAGCTCGAAAAGAAAAGAATGGTTTCCGCGTAGCCGCGGGAATGTCTTTAGAGTTGAAGGAATCAGGAGCAGGTCCCCAATGTGGAGTGGGGATCTGCTCCTATTTCTTCGGGGTTTAAACGTTCAGGCGTGGATCTCAAGGATGAGCCGGCGCCGGCCGCCCCACTCGCGCTTGTAGACCTTGTAGTTTTCGATCCCCGCGGCGGCACAGAGCCGGCCGTAGCTGATCTCGTCGTGGATGTAGTGCACGCTGCTCAGCCCGTCGGCGTGCTCGGTGGTGACGATCCGGTGCTCCGGTCCCTGCCGCATCCCGATCGCGATCTCACCGGCGGTCGCCGGTCCCCAGGACGGACCCTCGATGATCGCGATCCCGCCCGGCTTCAGCACCCGGGAGATCTCGCAGATCGTGGAGATCTGCTCGTCCTCGGCGAACAGCTCGTGGAACGCGGTCCACAGGCAGATCACCGCGTCGAACGAGTCCCACGCATAGGGCAGATCGGTCATCGAGCCGATCGCCCAGTCGATCGCCAACTCCTCCTCGAGCGCCCGGGCGCGGCCGGCCTCGACCAGGTTCGGTGAGATGTCGAGGCCGCGCACGGTCTTGCCGGCTCGTGCCAGCGGCAGCGAGATCCGGCCGTAGCCGCAACACAGGTCGAGGACCGATTCGCGGCCCTCGAGCAGTTCTTCGACGGCCTTGACGATGTCTGCGTCCCGCTCGGGCGAGGTCCGCGCGGCCAGACCGTCGACGCCGAGTTCGGCGTACTCGGCCCGGCTGCGCAGTGCGGAGTTGAGCATGGGCGCAAGTATCGCGGTTACGCCAGGTCAGTTGTCCAGTGGGTCCGGTGACATTACGGCCGACGAACCATCGGGGGCCGGGCCCTGTCCGATCGCTTCCCCCGGCCGCACTGTGGTCCCGACGGGATTTCCCCACTCCGAGGAGCAACCATGCCGACGTACGACGATCTGCACGCCCTGTTCGTGAACTGCACCCTGAAGCGGTCGCCGGCGGTGAGCAACACCGAAGGCCTGATCGAGGTGAGCGGTCAGATCATGCGTAAGCAGGGCGTGCAGGTCGACGTGATCCGGGCCGTCGACCACGACATTGCGACCGGTGTCTGGCCGGACATGACCGAGCACGGCTGGCCGACCGACGAGTGGCCGGCGCTGCAGGAACAGGTGATGGCGGCCGACATCCTGGTGATCGCCGGTCCGATCTGGCTCGGTGACAACAGCTCCGTCACCAAGCAGGTGATCGAGCGCCTGTACGCCAACTCCTCGATCCTCAACGAGCACGGGCAGTACGCGTACTACGGCCGGGTCGGCGGCTGCCTGATCACCGGCAACGAGGACGGGGTCAAGCACTGCGCGATGAACATCCTCTATTCGCTGCAGCACCTCGGGTACACCATCCCACCGCAGGCCGACGCCGGCTGGATCGGCGAGGCCGGCCCCGGCCCGTCGTACCTGGACGCCGGTTCGGGCGGCCCGGACAACGACTTCACCAACCGGAACACGACGTTCATGACCTGGAACCTGTTGCACCTGGCCCGGATGCTGAAGGATGCCGGCGGCATCCCTGCCCACGGCAACCAGCGCTCCGAGTGGGACGCCGGCTGCCGTTTCGACTTCGAGAACCCCGAATACCGCTGAGCTTGCTCAGGCAGCCTGGCGGCGACCGACCCGGCCGAGCAGCACCGCCGCGACCATCGACACGATGATGCTTGTGTACGTCGCGCCCAGCCAGCCTGGTACGGCGTGGCCGCCGAAGAGCTTGCCCTGGACATCGAGCCAGAACGGCGACCAGCCGGCGACCGTGCCGGGGTTGACGAGTTGGTACGCCACGAAGCCGATCAGCCAGGCGACCGCGGGCTGCCAGCGGAACTTCGCCGTACTGGAGACGTCCCACTTCATCTTGCTCACCAGGAAGAAGTCGGCAATGGCGACGGCGAAGAGCGGGATGAAGACCGAGCCGATCAGGTAGAGGAACTGGGTGTAGTTGCCCAGGTCAACCAAGAGGGCGAGGCCGGTGGCCAGGACGCCGATCGCGACCGAGATCCAGCGGCGGTCGACGTGGCCGATCAGGTTGTGCGCGGCCATCGTGGTCGAGTAGACGTTCGCGTAGGCCTCGTCGACCTCGTCCACCAGCAGCACGAACAGTGCGATCGCGCCGGCGGGCAACGTGACCAGAGCCGTGATCACGTCCTCGCTGTTGGTCTGCAGAGTCGCGACCGCGAAAACGCCCAAGGCGTAGTACAGGATCGCGGCCAGGCCGTAGCCGAGCGCGGAGCCGCCGAAGGCCGCCTTGTTGGTGCGGGAGTGCCGGGTGTAGTCGGCGGCCAGCGGCGCGAACGAAACAACGCCTGCGGCCGCGAGGTCGACGGCCGGCCAGAAGCCGTACACGCTGTCCTGCGGCAACGCGTGCACCGGCTTGCTCAGCACCTGCACAAATAGGTAGACCGAGGCAACCAACACCAGCCAGACCATGAACTTGCGCAGCACCTTCACGCTGCCCAGCGGGCGAACCGCCATCGTCGTCGCGATGATCCCGGCCAGTACGACGAACAGCCAGCGCCAGCGCTCACTCGTCACCGCGACCGCGGCCTGCGAGATCACGATGATCTCCATGGTCGCCCAGCCGATGTTCTGCGCGATGTTGAGCACGGTGGGGGCCATCGACCCGCGGCGACCGAAGATTCCGCGCAGCGCGGTCATCGCCGGCGCTCCGGTCTGCGAACCGAAGACCGCCGCGCCGCCGAGCACGAGCGCGCCGATCCCGCAGCCCACGACGACCGCGAGCAGCCCCTGCCACAACGATCCCGTGTACGCCGCGACCAGCGCGCCGGTGACCGGACCGAACAGCGAGATGCCGAAGTTGCCCCAGAGTGTGAACTGGTCCAGGAACCCCAGCGTCCGTGGCGCATCCGTGGTGAGAACCAGCGGTGCTTCTTCGTTGGCAGGGCGAATTGCAGTGTCAGTCATTGCGATCCCTACGCCGGCATTACCCGGTCAGGTTCAGGCGGTCGGCGACCCGGTGTCACGTCGCCCTCTCAGCCCGCATTCGGTGCGAGCTCCCGCAAAGGTTTTGCTACCGCGTCAACGATAACGCGTCAGTCGCCGGGCCGCGCGGCGGCTGCTCGCTGGATGAGCGCGGCCACCTCCGGGCCGTTGGTCAGCACCGGCATGTGCGAGCCCGTCTCCAGCGTCCGCGCCTCGCCGTGGGTGAGCTCCGCCAGCCGAAGGACCCAGTCGGCGGGCGACAGGTGGTCGTAGCGGCAGCGCACGATGATCACCGGCGCCTGGACCCGGGTGATCACCCCAGCCATGTCATGTCGCCGACAGGCCTCCGCGGCCCGGGCAATAGCGCGGAACGTTGTCCGCGCGTACTGCGGCGCCAGCACCGGTATCAGCCGCGGAGTCTCCGGCAAGGTCGACTCCAGCCACCGCATCGCCAGCGTGGGCCAGGTGACCGTACCCGCGTCACCGGTCGGAGCGATCAGGACCAGCGCGTGCACCAGTTCCGGGTGGGCGACCGCCAGTTCGACGACAATCTGTGCGCCGGCGGAGTGCCCGACCAACACCGAGCGCTCTCGGACCTTCTGCTCCAGCCGGGCAGCGAGCGCCCCCGGGTGCAGATCATCACGGTCGTCGGCAGGCTCGCCGTACCCGGGAAGTGTGACCACCTGGTACGGCAGCGAGAGGTGCTCGACCGTGGGGGCGTACGACTCCGGCCCGAGGCCGAGGCCCGGGACCAGGACTACCGGGGCGCTCACTCCCAGGGCGGGCGGCCCGGTGCCGCCCGGACTACCGTGTCGAGATCCGGCTTGAGCTCGCGGTAGCCGAGGAAGAAGCCGGCCGCCAGGATCAGCAGACCGAACCCACCCCAGGCGTACGCCGTCGGCAGCCGGTCCAGAGTGTCGTCGGCGGACCCCAGGCCGGTCGACAGCACCATGACTGCCCAGATCAGCAGCGGAATCAGCGAGACGCCGACCAGTCCGCCACCGATGAGCTCGTAGATGTCCGGCTGGCGTCCGAGCTTGCGCCGAGCCAACAGGTCGCGCGCCCAGAGCACCAGCGCGGCCAGACCGACCAGAACGATCAGCAGCTGCCCCAGTGCGTCGATCACGTCGGTGCGCAGCGGGTGGTTGAGCGGTGAGCCCGGAGCCTGGGTGATCTCCCGGATCGAGACCCGCTGGATCGTCACCGCCATCAGTCCGTAGACCGCCGCGATGATCGTCGCCAGCAGCACCACCTTGGCCGCGCGTGGATCACGGTCGGCGAAAGGCTCCTTACGCCCGTACGTCGGGAAGGCGGCCGGATGCGGGTCCACGGGAGCGCCGTACGGGTGGCCCGGCCGATAGCTCGGTGGCTGCGCCGGGTCGGTCGGCGGACCGCCGTACTGACCTGGCTGGGAGCCATAGGGCTGCGCGGGCGCATAGGGGGCGGGCGGCAGTGGCTGACCACCGCCGGCGTACGTGCCGGCGCCGTACGGCGTGGGTGGCGCGAAGTGCTGCTCTTCGCTGGGTTGCCCCTGCTCCGGGCGCTCCGGCTCCCGCCCGTACGTCGGGAAGTCCTGTGACGACATCGCTGCTCCCTCCCTCGGGACTCAGCTTCTCACGGGAGGTGGTCAGGTCGCTTTGATCGTCGGCCACGCGTTCGGCCGGCAACCACCGAGCCCCTTGGTCTGCTGCATCATCACCGGCGCCGGCGACTGCGCCTTCGTGCACGTCGAGTGCCCGTGCCCGAGCGCGTGCCCGACCTCGTGGTTCACCAGGTAGTTGCGGTACAACGCCACATCCCCGCCGTACGCCGGTACGGCGTACATCCAGCGCTTGGCGTTCAGCACGACCCGGTCCTCGACCCGGCAGGACACCTCACCGCCGGTGTCGAGCGGCAGACACAGCTTGTCGGTCAGCGTCGGCGTCGCCACGATGATGCGCAGATCCACGTCACCCGTGTCGGTCCGCTCGAAGCTCACCGGATGCACCGCCTGCCATCCGCGCGGATCGGTCAGCGTCTTGTGAATGCTCGCCGCCACCGCCGCCGCGTTCAACGACAGCCCCTGCTCGATCTCCACCCGGTACGTCAGCTTGTCCCGCACCCCGGTCGCCTTGTCCGACCCCGGCACGACACTCAGCTTCCCGCTCGACACCGTCACATTCGGCTTCGCGCCCTTCGGCTGCCGAGTCAACGTAGGTGCCGGCCGCAACGGAGTCGTCAGATGCGTCGAAGGCGTCGGCACCACCACCGGAGTAGGCACCACGGGCTGCGCCACCGGAGTCTCTGCTCCCGCAACAACCTCAGCAGCCAAACTCCGCCGCCCGGTCACATCCGGATGCACCACCATCACAGTCCCCAGCACCGCCAGCGCCGTCACCGAGAACCACTGCACCCGATGCGACTTCTTCCGACTGTGCCGCCCACGCACGGACACCCCAGCACGCTGGCCAGTCCGTCCCGTGGTCATGCCGATTCACCCTACAGACTCCCGCGCCCACCTCAAAAGGCCCGCCTCAGCGTTTCAGGCAGTGCGGGTGCGGAGGAATTTGCCGAAGTGGGGGACGGTGAAGGCTACGGTGCCGCGTTCGGCGGAGAAGACGAGGCCTTTTTTGATGAGACCGTCTCGGGCTGGGGAGAGGGATTGGGGTTTGCGGTTGAGGGTGGTGGCTACTTCGGCGGTGGGCACGGAGCCGTCGTCGGCGGCTATGCCTAGTTCGGCCATCGCGCGCATGTACTCGCGTTCGGCGGGGGTGGCGCGTTCGTAGCGGGAGCCGAAGAAGCCGACGGTGAGTTCGGCGGAGGCTTCGGGGGCGGCTACGGCGACGTCTTTGATGGTGATGGGTGAGGTGGGGGCGTGGTCCCAGGTGGCGTGGGCGAAGGCTTGGACGAAGTACGGGTAGCCGTCGGTCTGGGCGTAGAGCTCGTCGAGGGCCTCGGCGTCGTACTGCACGCCTTCGCTCTCGGCGGGGATCATCAGCGCGCGGTCGCAGGCTTCGCGCGCGAGGCGGTCGACCCGCACGTACCGGAAGAGGCGCTCGGAGTACGACTTGCTGGCAGACAGTACGGCGGGCAGATGCGGCAGCCCGGCGCCGACCACCACCATGGGTGCACTCTGCTGTGAGATCTCATGGCAGGCGGCGCACAGTGCGGACAGGTCATCGGAGCTGATGTCCTGCATCTCGTCGATGAACAGTCCGACCCCGACCGACAAATCACCCGCCAGGTCAGCCGCATCGGTGAACAGCTCGATCAGATCCATCTCGAGGTCACCGGAGTCCGCACGTCCCTTGGCCGCGGCCACATCAACAGGCGGATGCCACCGGATGCCCTTGCGGTCGTTCACATCGGTCCGCAGCGCAAATGCCTTCAGTACGGCGCTGAACTGGTCGACCCGATCGTCGTCCCGGTGCCGGTGTCCCAGTTCGCGCATCGCCGTGTGCAGGGCCTGCGCAACGGGCAGCCGGATGCTCTGGTCCGGGCGAGCCTCGATCTTGCCCGTGCCCCAGGCTCGCTTGATCGCCTGGCTGCGCAGCGTGTTGAGCAGCACTGTCTTTCCGACCCCACGGAGCCCGCTGAGCACGAGGCTCCGCTCCGGCCTGCCTGCCGCGACCCGCTCGAGCACGACCTCGAACTGCCGCACCTCGGTGTCGCGTCCGGCCAGCTCAGGCGGCCGCTGACCGGCGCCGGGCGCATAGGGATTCCGGATCGGATCCATGCTGCCACTGTATGAGCCCGTCTAGCGTTTTCCGTAGATTGACCAATCAACAACGAGAGCGTGTCGCGACCGCTCTCTACAGCTTTCTAGCGGAAACACTAGACAGCGATAGACACCCTGAGCGACCCGAAGAGCACTATCGTTCCCGCATGATCGGGCGGCTGGAGTGGGCTGAGCAGGCGGCAGCGGTGTACGAGCGCGTGCACCAGCAGTACGTCGGGGGCGCGCGCAAGCTCGAGTCGCTGATCAACGAGCTGATCGGTGAGGAAGAGGGCATCAACTACCTCACCGCGACCGCGCGCGCCAAGGACCCGGAGTCGTTCCTGGCCAAAGCGGCCAAACCGCACCCGGACGATCCGAACCGCCCGAAGTACGACCAGCCGCTGGAGCAGATCACCGACCTGGTGGCGGCTCGGGTGATCACGTTCCTGGTCGAGGCGGTGGAGCGGGTGTGCGAGGTGATCGAGGAGGAGTTCGAGGTCGTCGAGCACACCGACATGGGGGCGCACACGCGGGCGCAGGGCGTGTTCGGCTACGCCAGCAAGCACTACCTGGTCCGGCTGAACGCGCACCGGCGCGAGCTCCCGGAGTACGCCGTACTGAAGAACCTGACGATGGAGATCCAGGTCCGGACCGCGGTTCAGCACGCGTGGGCCGAGTTCGAGCACGACATCCGGTACAAGCTGGACATCCCGCCGGACCGCAAGCCGGAGTTCGACCGGCGGTTCCTGCTGGCGGCCGCGCTGATGGAGCTGGTCGACAACGAGTTCACCGAGATCGACCGGCTGTATCGGGAGCTGGCGGCAGCCGAAACGGACAAGGCACCGCGCGACCTCACCCCGGCCACCCTCACGACGTACCTGACCCGCCGGTACCCGGACGCCCCGCATGCGAAGACGAACCACTACGCGTGGATCCTCGGCATCCTGGCCCGCCTGGGCGTCAGCACGGAGGAGGAGCTCACCGAGCTGCTCTCCGACATCGACAGCACCGCCGTTCAGGCAGCGATGACGCACAAGTTCCCGGCCGGCACCGTACGACGCTTGGACGACGACCTGCTCGCTGCTCGCGGTTCGGCGTACGTCGACCTGTTCCCGGAGGAGGACCGCCGGCAGAAGATCCTCCGGGGTCGGCTCAGGGCACTCATCAAGGCCGGCATCACGGAAGCTTGAGCGCCGCCGCAGTACGGCGAGCCCAGGCACCAGTGGTGATCAGACCGAGCGCGAGCACCAGCAGCCCACAACCGACGACCAGATACCAGAAGAGCCGAGCAGCCGAGACGAACCCGCTCTCCAGCGGACCGACCAGCCGTGCCGATAGAACCGTGCCCGCGATCGCCACACCGAGCGATGCGCCAACCTGACGACTGGTAGACGCGACAGCGGCCGCAACACCGGCCTGCGCCCGTGGCATGCCAGACACCGCCGCATTCGTGATGGGCGCGTTGAGCATGCCGAAACCGATACCGAAGACCAGATACCCGATCGCCAGCACCACAACGGTTGTCGAGTCGGTCAGCCGAGACAGGATCAGCCCGGACGCCGCCAGCATCGTCCCGGCCACAGCCAGCGGCAGTCGCGGTCCGCGGTGCCCGACCAGCCAGCCGGAGATGGGTGCGAAGACCACCGTCATCGCAGCCATCGGCAGAGTCAGCAGTCCGGCATGCAGAGCGGAGTACCCACGCACTGACTGCAGATAGAGCGAGTTGAGGAACAGAAACCCGGAGAGCGCGGCAAAGCCCGCCACTGCGATCAGTGTGGCCCCGGAGAACGGCGCACTGCGAAAGAACCGAGGTTCGAGCAGCGGCTGCTCCCTCCGCTGCTCATAGAGCACCAGCGCCACCAGAGCCGCCACCGTCACTCCGAAGCACGCCAGGATCAGCGGCGACGTCCACCCCGCCTCACGGCCCTCGATGATCCCGTAGATCAGTCCACCCAGCAGCACCACGACCAGCACCTGCCCCACCGGATCCATCCGGCGTGGCACGAGCGACCGCGACTCAGGCACGAACAACGCAGCCAGTACGACGGCCAGTAGCGTCACCGGCACGTTCATCCAGAAGATGAACCGCCAGCCCACGCCGTCGACCAGTGCACCGCCCACGACCGGACCGACCGCCATGCTGAGGCCGACGACGCCGCCCCAGACGCCGATCGCCTGCGCCCGCTCCCGAGGATCTGTGAACGTGTTGGTGATGATCGACATCGCCACCGGATTCAGCATCGAGCCACCGACCGCCTGCAGCATCCGGAAGACAATCAGCAACTCGACCGTCGACGCGACTCCGCAGAGCAACGAACCGATGCCGAAGAGCACCAGACCGGCCTGGAACGTCCGCCGCCGCCCGATGCGGTCCGCGGTGGAACCCGACACCATCAGCAGGCTGGCCAGCACCAGCGTGTAAGCGTCGATCGTCCACTGCAGCTCGGTCACCGACGCGCCCAGCTCGGCGCGGATCGCCGGCAGCGCCAGATTCACGATGGTGGAGTCGAGACCCACGATGAACAAGCTGCAACAGCAGATGCCAAGGACCAGTACCCGACGCCTGCGGCTCAGCTCGCCCACGCCTCCGACACTACAGCGGCCCAATCAGCGAACCCCGAAAAGATCGCTGATCGTCTGCAGCACGGTGTTCCCGGCCTGATCCGTCGCCTCCACCCGCAGCGACACAGTCTTCGTACCTCGCGGCGGCAGCAGAAATCCCTGGTAGACGCTGCGCAGGTTGACTCCTGCCACGGCCTTCCAGCTCTGACCACCGTCATAGCTCACGCTGACCCGCACTGTCTTGAACAGCGCGGTCTGTGGCTTCGCAGAGCTCTCGTAGTACGGCTTGAGCTGCAGCGGAACGACGCCATGGGCAACCTTGTTGTTCTGGTCGGTCGGTGCCGAGTAGCGCAGGTACAGCAACCGCTGCGGCGCACAGACGGTCGCCTGGTAACACGTGCTGCTCCCCATGCCCGACGTACTGACGGACTGCGAGCCGAAGGTCCACTCCGAGTGCTGCTTCGCGCCGTACCGGTAGAGGTCCGGGTACGACGTCATCGGCGCGGCGTTCAGGTCGGTGTCCAGCACCAGCTTGTACCGTCCGGGTGCAGACGGCAGGTTGAAGGCCGGATAGGCGCCCTGCAACATCGTTCCCGCGATTTCCTGGTCGCCGGCGTACAGCTTGGCCTTGGCGCCGATCACGCGCAGCGACGGCACCACCAGCGGATCAGAGTTCGCGTACTGCGGTACGACGACCAGTCGGTCACCGTCTCGGCAGGCAGTGCAGTAGCCCATGTGCAGCAGGTTGGTCGCGGCCGCCGATACGTCGGAGGCTCCGATACTGCGCGGTGCGCCCAGCCAGCGTTCGTCCGGCATCCGGCCGGCCCGCAGGATCGTCCGGCGCTCCTCCACGGACGCCAGGCCCCGCTCGGTGCCGGCGGACCTGATCCACTGCTGACCCGGGACGATCGGACCGAACAGTTCCTCCCTGGTCAGCGGCACCTTGGTCAGGTAGGTCGTCCACTGGAACAGATTCGGTTGCTGCTCCCGGCTCAGCCGCTGACCCGCGAGCGACTTGGCGCCGTACCCACCCGGTTGCCATTCCGGCGTGTAGCTGGACCTGATCCGGGCCAGCTCCCGGTCGTGCACCTGGAAGGACATCGACTTCGGGAAGCTGGTCAGCACCTTGGAGAGGTGGTAGAGCGTCGGCGCATCCGGTACGCCGACCAGCGTCACGGTGACGGTTCCCTTGCCCAGCAGCGCATGCAGCTTGCCTGCCTCAGTGGTGTCGACCGCCGCCACCGGAAGCACGTCGGTGTCCAACTGGTACGGGTACGGCTCGCACTGGTAGCCGATCGACTCCTGCAGTACGCCGACCGCACCGGCCGCCTTGAGCGCCGCAACGTCCGCGCCACTCAGAATGCAGTCCCAACCGCCCTGTCCCGAACTGAAGGACATCAGGACGAGCTTGCCGCGCACAGTGGCCAGTTCACCCGGCTCCAGCGACCAGCCGACATCCACGACCGGCAGCTTCTTCCACGTGCCGTCGAGATGTGGGGCGGTGCTGTTGAAGGCGGCGTTGCCCGGGTAGTTGGGCAGCATGGACAGACCGCGGCCGTTGGCCGAGTCGACCGTCATCCGCAGCTGCGGTTGGCCCCGCGTGCTCATGAAGTTGATCAGGTAGCTGCCATCGGACGACACCGCCTTGTTCGGAGCGACCAGGTAATCACCGTCGCCGTACTGCGAGAACTCCTCGGTGATGATCCGCCCGTTGGACTTGTCCGCGTTGTAGCGCTGCTCGATCAGTCCACCGCCCAGCGGCTGGGTCGGCGCGTCTGTCGCCATCCGGAACGGGGTCGCGTCCTTGTCGTCGAACGCCAGCTCGGTCGGGCCCTGCACGGTCACATCGGGTTCGGAGAAGAGGACTCGCTCGAGCCGCTCGGTCGGCTGCCGCCGGGTAGCGCCGGCCCGGATCCAGTAATGCCCCGGAGGCAGGTCGAGCGTCACGTCTCCGCTCGTCCGGTCGCCGCCGGAGCGGGTGTACGTCGAGACAGCCGCCACGGTCGCGTCCTCGGCGTTGAAGGCCGTGACATACGCGTCGGTGTACATCGGCGCCGACAGCTTCACCGACAGGTGCACCGGGAAGGTCTGCCGCGACTTCCGCAGCGCCACCGGCGTCCGCACCTGTACGCCGTCCGCGCTCGCCACCACCACTCCGGACGAGAACCCACCGGCGAGCGCATCAGCATGCAGCGTGACGTCCACAGTCGCAGTTCCACGAGCCGGTACGACGACCTGTCCGGGAACACTCAGCGCTGCGCTCGTGTCAGCCCCAGTCGTCGTCCGCAGTGAGCCGGTAAGGCTCACCGTGACGTCGGCCGAGCTGTCGTTCCGGTAGGTGACCGGCCGGACCACATCGCCGTGCTCGCTGTCCAGAACGCGTCCGAAGTCGACGCCGCTGGTCACACCGACAACCGGCTGGCTCACTGCCCGGGCGATGTCGACGCGACCAGCGCCTTGCTCGAAGACGGCGTACTTGTCGTCCTTGCTGGTGCTCATGAGTGCTGCCTTGAGCTGCGGCCCGGACCAGTCCGGGTGCTCTTGCAGCAAGATGGCGGCGGCACCCGCCACGTGCGGCGTGGCCATCGACGTACCGGATGCGGTCGTGTAGTTGGCATCGACCGGTTCGCCCATGGCCGTCCCGGCGGCCCGGGCGGCGACGATGTCCGAACCCGGTCCGGAGATGTCCGGCTTGCTGACCCTGTTGGTGGACAGGAGCGGCCCACGGCTGGAGTAGTACGCCAGCTTGTCGCTCTTGTCGACCGAGGCCACGGTCAGGGCCGCTTCGGCGACACCTGGGCTGCCGACCGTGGAGGCGCCGTACTGGCCCCTGTTCCCGGCGGCGATCACGAACAGTGCGCCGGTCGACGCGGTCAGCTGGTTCACAGCGATCGCGCCGGGATCCTGCGAGTCGTCGGCGTACGCGTCGCCGCCGAGGCTGAGGTTGATCACCCGCGCGCCCTGAGCGGCTGCCCACTCCATCCCGGCGATGACGTCGGACTCCAGCCCCAGGCCGGAGTGGTCGAGTACCTTGCCGACCATCAGCTCGACGTCCGGCGCGACGCCCTTGTACTTGCCGCCCGAAGCGGCACCGGATCCGGTGATGATCGAGGCGACGTGCGTCCCATGCCCGAAGCCGTCGACGACGTCCGGGTCCGCTGTGAAGTTCTTCGATGCGGTCACCTGTCCCTTGAGGTCCGGGTGATTCAGATCGATGCCGGTGTCGAGAACTGCGACCTTCACGCCCTTACCGGTGTACCCGGCCGCCCACGCCTGCGGTGCACCGATCATCGGCACGCTCTGGTCCAGCGAGGCCCGCACCTTGCGGTCGAGCCACACCTTCGCCACACCCCGATGAAACGACCGCGCAGCGGCCTTCCCAGCAGTGAGCGACGCCCAGAACGACGCTGTCTGAGTCTTCGGTACGTCGACCGCCGTCGCATGCAAACTGTCCAGCTGCGCAGTCGGAGTTGCCCCCGGTACGGCGTCCGCCTGGCTACGCACCCTCGCCGCGGGCACTGACGACGCCATCTGGGTGATCAACGGCAACCGCTCGGCCGCACTGTCGCCGTACCCGTTCTCGACGAGGTACGAGACGTCGAACAGCGTCCGGTCCAGTACGCCGGCCGCGATCAGCGGACCGGCGTCGTCGGGCACCACCTCGCGCCGGCCGTTGGTCTCGGTCATCCGCAGCAGCGGCCGGTAGCCGTTCGGCCGCACCGCCGCTTCCATCGAGATCTTCGTGCCATCCGGATCCGGGGTCAGCGTGACCTTGTCGCCGGTGATCAGGGTGACAGTGGTCGGTGCGGCCACCTGCGGCAGTGCCGCCGCAACCGACTGTGGCGTCACAGCTTGCGCGTCCGCCGCAGTCAAGGTGGCAGCGATCAGGGCGGTTCCGAGCAGGACGGTCAGCGCAGGGCGGGACATCGGCGGCTCCTCACGACAGCGGGTGCTAGGAGCGTCACTGAGGGCCCGAAAGCCTGTAAAGACATGACCGAGACTGGTATAGGCCATTGGCCGATATCAGACATAGCCTGGGCGGGTGCTGGAAAGTCTGGGGCTCGACGCTGCGCAGGAGGAGCTGTACGAGCGCGTCCTGACCAACCCCGGACTGCAGGTCGACCCGGACACCCCGGAACGCGCGGTGCTGGATCAGCTGGTCTCCCGGCGACTGGTGCGCCGGAGCGACGATCGCTACACGGCAGTGCCGCCGGAGCTCGCACTGCAGCGCCTGCTCGACGACCGTCGGCTCGAGCTGGACCGGGCCGCCGCGCGGGTGCGGGAGCTGGAGCGGTTGCATCGGGCAACCCCGGACCCGGAACAGCAGGTTCCCGTGCAGTTCGTTCCCGGCGACGAGGCGCCCCACTTCCAGCGCGCGATTCATGCCACCACGCGGAATCAGTTGCGTGCGCTCGAGACTCCGCCGTACGGGAAGCCTTTCGAGCTCGGGGACACCGAACCGGAGGTGGGCGCGATCCACCGCGGAGTGCGGCACCGGATCGTCTACAGCCGCGAGGCGGTCGACGTCCAGGGGCTCGACGTCTTGCGGCTGACGCTGACGATCGGTGAGGAGGCGCGCGTCGCCGGCGACGTACCGCTGCGACTGTCGATCTTCGACGACGCGGTCGCCACGATGCCGCTGCGGACCGGCCGCCCGGTCACCGAAGGCCTCCTGGTGATCCGGCCGAGCGCTTTGCTCGACGCGCTGATCGCCCTGTTCGAGCAGGTGTGGTCCACTGCATTGCCGCTCAGTCCCGACCTCACCGACGGCCTGGACCCGGACGACGACCGGACGTTGATCGCCCTGCTGGCAGCGGGAATGGGCGACCAGGCGATCGCCCGCCAGCTCGGGATCAGCCTGCGCACGGTCGGCAGACGGGTACAGCGCGTACAGACCACGCTGAACGCGGCCACCCGGTTCCAGGCCGGGGTCGCGATCGGGGTGCAGCAGGCGCAGGACCACCCCTCGAAAAGGGTTTGACGGACTGTCGGAGGGGCCGCCTAGGCTTGTTCCATTCGCCTGGTCAGGTGCCCTTACCCCCTTCTATGTCTTCGTCTGTGGGACGTCATGTCTTTGCGCCTCATTCCGTTCGCCGACCCAGGTGTGCCAGACACCCGGTCCGGTCTCCGACTCATTCTCTGGCTCGAGCATCAGCAGCTCCGCGGGCAGGCGCTCGCCATCTTCTGGGGCCTGGTGTTCTTCGGTGGGATCGCCGCCTCGCCGATCGCGGTCGGCCTGGCTGTGCAGGCCGTGATCGATCGGTCCTGGCCGAAATTGATTCTGTCCGGCGTGCTGCTGCTCGTCTTCGGCGCGGCCAAGGCCGGCGCCGACTCGTACTTCCACCGCGCGGTGGTCTCCAACTGGATCAGTACGGCGTCGCGCCTGCAGCAACTGCTGATGCGCAAGGCGTCGGAGCTGGGCTCGCTGCTCACCCGGCGGATCGCGGCCGGCGAGGTGGTGGCGGTGAGCAGCGGCGACGTCGAGAAGATCGGCTGGTTCGTCGAGGTGCTCGGCCGGTTCACAGCCGCGCTGCTGACCTCGTTCGCCGTGGTCATCGGGCTGCTGTTCTACGAGCCGCAGCTCGGTCTGGTGGTGGCCGTCGCCGTACCGGTGCTGGCGTTCTCGATCGTGCCGCTGATGGGCCCGGCCGAGCGGCGTGCGGACGCGCAGCGCGCCAAGGGTGGTCGTGCGACCGAGCTGGCCGCGGACACCGTGGCCGGTCTGCGAGTGCTGCGCGGTATCGGCGGTGAGCAGCTGTTCCTGGACCGCTATCGCGCGGCCTCTCAGGAATACCGGGCCAGCGCGGTCCGCAGCGCGCGGATGTGGTCGCTGATCGCCGCACTGCAGGTGCTGCTGTTCGGCCTGTTCCTGGTGCTGATCGTGTGGATGGGCGTGCGGATGGTGTCGGCCGGCCGGATCACGGTCGGTGAGCTGGTCACGACGTACGGGTTCATCACGTTCCTGCTGGTGCCGCTGCACACGTTTGAGGAGACGGCGAACGCGTTCATCTTCTCGAAGGTGTCGGCCAAGCGCGCGGCGCGAGTGCTGTCGCTGCGCCGTACCGACGACACGATGGGCACGGCCGCTGCGCAGCTGCCGGAAGGTGACCTGTTCGACCCGATCTCCGGGCTGCAGGTGCCGGCTGGTTCGTTCACCGCGGTGGTGTCCGGCAACCCGGATGCGGGCGGCCTGCTGGCCGACCGCCTCGGCGGACACAGTCCGACGGCCGAGCCGGACGAGGCGTCGGTCCAGCTGGGCGGTGTTGGGCTGGACGACCTGCCGCTCGATTCGGCGCGCACGGTCGTGCTGGTGCAGGACAAGGACCCGGTGCTGTTGTCGGGCACGGTCCGCGAGCTGTTCGACGTACCGGCTAGTGGTGCGGTCTCTCCGGAGACTGCGCTGGAGGCAGCACAGTGTGCGGACATCCTCGACGTACTGCGCCAGAGCCTGCCGGCCGGTGAGACGGACGCGATGCACGCCGTACTGACCGAGCGCGGTCGCTCGCTGTCCGGTGGACAGCGGCAGCGCATCGCACTCGCCCGCTCGCTGTACGTCGATCCGCAGGTGCTGGTGCTCGATGAGCCGACCAGTGCGGTCGACGCGCACACCGAGGCCCGTATTGCCGACGGACTCCGCCTGCTGCGGGCCGGACGCACCACCGTGGTGTTCACGTCCAGCCCGCTGATGCTGGATCGCGCGGACCGGGTGGTGTTCGTGCCGGACGGGCGTGTGGCCGCAGTCGGAACGCACCACGAGCTGGTGCACACCAACCCGCGGTACCGCGCGGTCGTCACCCGTGAAGAAGAGCCAACTCTCGAGGAGTCGGTGTGAAGCCCCCTCTGTACGACCCGGCGGCGCCACAGGAAGTGGTCCGGTTGCCGGTGGCAAGTAGTGCAACTGTGCGCGCCTATGTGAAGACGCTGTTCCGCAGACACCGCCGAGCGTTCGGCTGGTTGACCGCGGTGAACGCAGTGGCGGCACTGAGCGGCATGGTCGGTCCCTGGCTGCTCGGCAACGTGGTCGAGAAGCTGTCACAGGGCCAGCAGGACGTCGACCTTCCCTATGTGGTGCTGGGATTCACCCTCGCCCTGCTGGTCCAGACGGTGTTCGTCCGGCTGACCAGACTGCGTGGTGCGGTGCTCGGTGAGGAGATGCTCGCGGATCTGCGCGAGGACTTCCTGGTCCGGTCCGTGGGTCTGCCGCCTGGTGTGCTGGAGCGCGCCGGTACCGGTGACCTGCTGTCCCGGATCACCACCGACATCGATCGGCTCTCGCATGCCATGCGGGACGCCGTACCGCAGCTGACCATCGCCGTACTGTGGGCCGGACTGCTGATCGGCGCACTGATCGTCACCGCACCGCCGCTCGCGGTGGCTGTGGTGATCGCGGCGCCGATCCTGATCATCGGCGGCCGGTGGTACTTCCGCCGGGCACCGCAGGCCTATCGCTCCGAGGCCGCCGGGTACGCCGCGGTCGCCTCGGCGCTGGCCGAGACCGTGGACGCCGGCCGGACCGTCGAGTCGCACCGGCTCGGCGCCCGCCGGATCGGTCTGGGCGACACCCGGATCGGGCAGTGGGTCGCGTGGGAGCGCTACACGCTCTACCTGCGGATGATCCTGTTCCCGGTGATCAACATGACGCACACGGTCGCACTGGCCGCGGTGCTGGTGATCGGCGGCGGCTTCGCGCTGCAGGGCTGGATGACCGTCGGTGCGCTCACCACGAGCGCGCTGTACATCCAGATGCTGGTCGAGCCGGTCAACATGATGATCCGCTGGTACGACGAGCTCCAGGTGGCGCAGGTGTCGCTGGCCCGGCTGGTCGGGGTGCGCGAGGTCGAGACCGAGCAGCTCGGTGAGGAGCGCGAGCCGGAGGGCCGGACCGTGCTGGCCGACGAGGTCCGCTTCGGCTACCTCGAAGGGCGCGACGTGCTGCACGGCGTCACGCTGACCGTGCAGCCGGGCGCACGGGTCGCGCTGGTGGGCCCGTCCGGTGCCGGCAAGTCGACACTGGGCCGGCTGCTGGCCGGGATCTACTCGCCGCGGGTCGGTGACATCACCCTGGGTGGTGCGGCTCTCGACAAGATGTCGGCCGAGCAGGTACGTACTCACGTTGCCCTGGTCAACCAAGAGCACCACGTGTTCGTCGGCAGTGTCCGCGACAACCTGCGGCTGGCGCGGCCGGCCGCGGCGGACGAGGAGCTGTGGGCGGCACTGCGCTCGGTGGACGCCGACGGCTGGGTTGCTGGATTCGACGACGGTCTGGACACCGAGGTGGGCTCCGGTGGCGTCACGCTGACGCCGGCGCAGGCTCAGCAGGTCGCCCTGGCCCGGCTCGTGCTGGCCGACCCGCACACCCTGGTCCTCGACGAGGCGACCTCGTTGATGGACCCGCGGGCCGCCCGGCACCTGGAGCGGTCACTGGCCGGCGTTCTCGAGGGCCGGACCGTGGTCGCGATCGCGCACCGCCTGCACACCGCGCACGACGCGGACGTGATCGCGGTGGTGGAGGACGGCCGGATCGTCGAGCTGGGCGGTCACGACGAGCTGGTCGATGCCCAGGGCCCCTATGCCGCGCTGTGGAACTCCTGGCACGGGGACCGTTGATTTGCAGCTTGTGGCAGGCCGGGCCGCCTGCCACAAGCTGTCCCGTCATGTGAGGATGAGGTGTGCTGACCTCGCTGTTCTCGATCCCGTCCTCGATGGCCCTCGATGTGAACGACGAAGGCGGGATGCTCGTCCTGTACGACGGGACCGGCGTCCGCCAGGTCAGCGAGATCACCCCCGACGGCAGCTGGCGCGCACTCACCGACCTCGGTGACACCTGCCGGAACGCGCAGTTCGTGCCGGGCAGCCGCTCGGTGGTCGTCGAGCACGACAGCGGCGGCAACGAGCGCGGGCAGCTCTCGATCCTCGATCTCGACGAACCCGGGCTGCCGACGATGGTCCCGCTCGTCCACGACCTCGACTACCTGCACCACCTGGTCGCCGCGAAGCCGGGCCGGGTGCTCTACACGACCAACCGGCGCAACGGCGTCGACTTCGACGTGGTCGCCCGCGATCTGGCCACCGGCGCGGACACGGTGCTGTACGACGGCGGCGGCTGGGTGATGGGCGTCAGCGTCTCGCCGGACGACCAGTGGGTCGTGCTGACCGTCGCAAGCACGCCGGCCAACTCCATGCAGCTCCTGCTCGTCGAGACCGCGACCCAAGCGGTCACCGAGCTCACTCCGGCCGACGCGCCGAACGATCAGGGCCAGGTGTCCTGGTTGCCGGACTCGTCGGCCTTCGTCGTCTCCACCGACGCCGACCGCGACCACAAGGCGTTACGCCGCTACGACTTGAGCACTGCGGCGTGGAGCGACGTACTGGTCGACGATGCGCACGACCTGGCCTCATGGCTGTCGCCGGACGGCGAGCAGCTGCTGGTCGCCGTTGTCGACGACGGTGAGGTGTCGCTCGCGACGTACCGGCTGTCCGACGGTTCTGAGCTCACCCCGCTGGAGCTGCCGGCCGGTGGCTGCGCGGCGCTGTCGATGATGACGCCGAACCCGGTCTGGTCGCCGGATGCCTCGTTCGCCGCACTGACCTACAGCTCTCCGACCACACCGCCGACGGTGTACCGGTATGTCCCGTCCAGCGGTGAGGTGAGTGCCGTACTGCCGCCGGACATGCCTGAGGTGCCGAAGCTGACCATGCCGGAGAGCCTGCGGGTGCCGTCGTTCGACGGCGAGCAGGTGCCGGTCTTCCTCTTCCGGCCGACCGGACCGGACCTGGGGTCGACGGTGCTGCACATCCACGGCGGTCCGGAGGGCGCAGCGCTGCGCATCTGGCACCCTGCGATCGCTGCGCTGGCGGCCGAGGGCCACACCGTCATCGTGCCGAACGTGCGCGGCTCAGCGACGTACGGCAAGCGGTGGTACTCGCTGGACGATCGCCACCTGCGACTGGACTCCGTGAAGGACCTGGCCGCGATCCACGCCTGGCTGCCGACCATCGGCGCCGACCAGAGCCGTGCAGTGCTCTGGGGCGGTTCGTACGGCGGTTACATGGTGCTGGCGGGCCTGGCGTTCCAGCCGGAGCTGTGGGCGGCCGGGGTGGACATCGTCGGAATCGCTTCGCTGGTGACCTTCCTGGAGAACACCTCCGACTACCGCCGGGCCATGCGCGAGCGGGAGTACGGCTACCTCGCCACGGACCGCGAGTTCCTGGAGTCCGCCAGCCCGCTCAGCCGCGTCGACGACATCCGGGCGCCGCTGTTCGTCATCCACGGAGCCAACGACCCACGGGTCCCGCTGTCCGAGGCCGAGCAGATCACTGCGGCGCTGGAGCAGCGCGGTGTGCCGTGCGAGCTCGCCGTCTACCCGGACGAAGGCCATGGCCTGGCCAAGCTCCACAACAAGCTCGACGCCTACCCGCGCGCGTTCAGCTTCCTGCGGCAGCACCTGGCCACAGTGGAGTGAGCGTCGCGGCTGTCGCGTCCAACCGAACCGGCAGCCCGAGCGGTACGGCGAGGTTCAGGTCCTCGTGGCCGATGCCGGCGCCTTCCACCATCGGAAGGCCCAGCGGCTCGAGCCGCTCCCGTACGACGTCCGCCGCGAGCCCGGCGTCGTCGGAGTCGGTGAAGTCCCCGATCACGAGGCCGGTCACCTGCTCGAACCAGCCGGCCCGCAGCAGCTGCGTGAGCAGCCGGTCGATGCGGTACCCGTGCTCACCGACATCCTCCAGTACGACGATCCCGCTCGGCGGCGCGTAGGTCGGCGTACCGATGCTGCCGGCGAGCAGTGCGAGATTGCCACCGCGCAGTACGCCGTCCACAACGCCTCCGACGACAGAGCGAGCGCCACGAGGTGCCAGCAGGTCGGTGACGCTGTCCGGCTCGAACAGCAGGTCGTGCAGCCTCGCGCGGCCCTCCGCGACGCCCAACTGCTCGACAGCGGCAGCCATCGGCCCGTGAATCGTCACGAGACCGCGAGCGTTGAGTGGCTCATGCAGTGCGGTGATGTCGCTGAAGCCCACAAACCACTTCGGTACGGCGGCCAACTCGTCGAAGTCGACCGCGTCGACCATCCGCTGCACGCCGTACCCGCCGCGTCCACAGAAGACCGCAGCGAACCGGTCATCCAGCCACGCGTCCCGCAGGTCAGCAGCCCGCGCATCATCCGCGGCCGCAAGGTAGTCGAACCGGTCATGCCCCGCGAGCACGAACGGCATCACGTCGACCTCAAGCCCCCACGCCTTCAGGTACTCAAGCCCTTGGTCCAGCCGCTCGGACCGGATCCGCCCGGACGGCGCCACCACGGCAATCCGGTCGCCAACTTGCAGAGGACGCGGGACGATCGTTTCAGTCACCCGGTAGACGCTACTCGACGCGGAAGCGCTCACCAGGTGACCGTCAGGGAGGCGGTCTGGGTGACGCCGTTGACGGTGACGGTCAGGTTGGCCGTGCCGGGGCGGAGGGCGGTCAGCTGACCGGTCGCCGGGTCGTACGACGCCACCGCCCAGAACGGGGCGGTGGCCGCCGTACCGATGTGCAGCTGCGACGAGCCCTGCCAGTCGGCCGAGACCGGGAAGGTGACCGGGACCCGACGCCCGTCCTGTACGACGGTGGCCGTGGCCGGTGCCGTCGTTCCGCGGCGGAGGGTTGTCGGTGCAGTCAGCTCAAGGCTGTCGACGTGGGGACGGAGCTCGAGTTTGAGCCAGTCGGGCTGCTGACCGATGCCTACCAGCGCCCAGCCGGTGAAGCCGCCGGCGTCCGGAGCAGCGGCCGGGCTCTTGCCGGAGTTGCCGGTCAGGGGGAGCAGGACGCCGTCGGTGCGAGTCGCGGCGAAGGTGCCGGCGTGGGCGGCCATGTAGGCAGCGCCCTTGCCTGTGTTCGCGCGGAAGTCGGCCAGCCACTTCACGATCAGGGCAGCTTCCTTGCGGTCACCGAGCTGCGAGTTCTGCGTCGGCGACGGGTCGTCGATCGGGTGGTGCGCCATCACGACGACGTTCCGGATTGCCTTGTCGCGGGCCGCATCGTCCAGCTGTGCCCGCAGATCCAGGATCTGTGCGAACCCGCCGGCCCGCAGCGAGCCGAGCGACGAGTCGCGCAGAACGAAGCGCGTGCCCTTGTGGTCGAACGTACTGGTCGGCGCCCCGAACACCTTCGTCCACTCGGACAGATCACCCGGTCCGTAGCTCTCGTGGTTGCCCGGCACATAGTGCACCGGCACCTTCCCGCCGACCTCCTCGTCGAGGATCTGCTTGGCCAGCGCGATATCCGGCCCGAAGGCCCGGTCAACGAAGTCGCCGTTGATGACCAGGAAGTCCGGGTGCTGGGCGAGCGCCTCGCGGATCGTCCGGCGGGCCTGCTTCACGTAATCCGAGTTCGGGTCGTCCGCGGTGAACTGCGCATCCGACATCACCGCGAACCGCCAGCGCCCGCTGGTGACAGTACCGTCGGTGACCACCATCGGGTCGATCACCTTGGCCGGCTGCGCCAGGTTCACCGGCGGCGCGCTGCGCACGGTCAGGTCGTCGATCACGATCCGGCCGGCGTACTGGCGCGTCGGTACCGTCTCCACGACGTAGATCCGCCAGAACCGCAGCGGCATCGTCAATCCGGCCGGGATACTCGCCTCGACGTACTTCCAGCCGACCCAGTCGACCGTGGCCGCCAGGTTGACGGTCTGCGCCGAGCCGCCGGCGCCGTCGTACGCGTTGGCACGCAACCACGCGCCCTTGCCGTCGCCGTACACCCAGGCGCCGAGCTTCTGCGGCTGGCCCGGCAGCGTCTGCTGCGGCGTCTGCGCCAAGTACGCCGCTCGCGTCGCCGTACTGCCGGTGAGCGAGTAGTCGAGGGCGATCGCCTGGCCGCCGTCGTGCCCCTCGGCCGCGGACCGCGAGGCGGTCGCAGCGCCAGCCGGTACGGCGTTGGCCGCCCACTTGGTGACGTCGTCGAGCTCGTCCACGACGGTGCTCGTCAGCCCAGCCGTGACGCTGAGCTGCGTGCTGAGCTTGCCGACCGTTGCAGTCACCACGGAGGAGACAGCTTCGTTGCTCAGGGCATTCACTTCGAATCCATTGCTTTTGGCAACCACATTCAGTACCGCCGGATCGAAGCTGAGCTTCACGTCGCGCGGCTCGATCCAGGTCGAGAACCCGTCCGCGTCGTACCCGTCGATCTCGAAGAAGCCCTTCGCCGCGGAGTCGGCCAGCGACACCTGCCGGCTCGACGGCGCCAACCGGACCGGCGCGCCCAGCACCGTCATCGGGAACCTCCCGTTCGCCGTCCCTCGCACCGCACTGACCACCACATCACCGGCGCGCCGCCCGGTCACCACACCCTTCTGATCAACGCGAACCGCACTCCCACCAAACCAGTACGGCGTACCTGGCGCGGGCGCGAAGGTCTCGTCGTGGCCGGCGGCAGTGAGCACTCGGCTGAGGCCGGTGAGCACGCGCGAGCTGCGCGACAGATCGGCATCCGCATCGGCGGCCGCGGTTCCGGCTGCTTCGATGCGGAAGCCCTTGAGCCGGCCGGATCCCTTGACCGGAACCAGGCCGAGACCGTTGGGGACCAGTCGCTCACCGCCGTCGGAGGGGTCGTTCACCACCGATGGCGACGCGTCGCCCGCCGTGCGAGCGAGCATGGTCGACGAACCGCCGCCGTCGAGGTTCAGCGCGTCGTCGGCGCCGAGGCCGATCATCAGCTGACCCATCTCCTTCAGCGACAACCCGCGCGAGCCGGTCGCCCGGCCATCGACGGTCAGCAGGATCATCCGGCTGCCGTCGGCGTCGAACCCGATCGCGGTCCGCGGCGCCAGATCCGCATCCGGTACGTCGGCCGGTACTGCGCCATCCTTGGCCAGCTGCACGTTCCCGCTGATCCCGACCGCCACCTGCGACGCATCCGGTCGCAGGCCGTACTCCACGTCGACCTTGTCGCCGACCTCGAACGCGGTCAGGGCCTCGGCCCCGGCCTCTCGGCCGATCAGAGCCTGCTCGTTCTGCGCCAGCGCCGTCGTACCGGGGGTGGGTGTCGATGAGACGACCACGCCGTCGCGCAGCACCACCTCGCGAACCGTCGGCAGTCCGTCGACGGTTCGGATTCGGGCCACGTCACCCCACTCGGGGGTGTAGAGGCCGATGCCGGCGGTGTCGACGGAAGGCGAGTTCAGGTTCGTCAGCGCGAGCTTCACGGCGTCGTCGTCGGTCGCCGTCCCTTGCAGGAAGAGCTGGGCGATCCGGCCGAGCCCGTCCTTGCCGATCACCGCGGTGTCGTTGTGCCCGGCAGCGGGCGCGTTGATCAGCCGGCCGCCCTGCTCGACGCCGACGCCGAGCGGCGCGGTCGTGTCGTTGATGTCGAAGAAGTCGCCGTTGACGCCGGCGATCGCGCCCTTGCGGACAAGCTGCTGACTCAGCGGAGCGCCGCCGGAGACCTTGCCAGTGTTCACGTAGTCGACCGTGACGCCGTGCTTGTCGAGGTCCGTGGTGATCAGGTCACCACGCAGCCAGCCGCGCGGATCGAGTCGCTCGAACGAGGTGTAGGTGACGCCCGGCGCGACCGGGCTGTCGTTGCGGCTCGCGAGCACCCCGTCGCCGGCCAGGCCAGTCCCAAGGTCAGGACCGGCGTACGACGGCAGCGTGAGCCCGGTCAGCAGACCGGTGAGAGCCAAGGCGGTGAGAGCGGGACGGGCGAGCGGCACGGGAGCCTCCACTGATCGCCTCTACTGAGTGCGGGCGGTGACAAACTAACGCCTTGAGTGCCACAGCGGAAGGTTTTCTTCCCTGGTGAGATCTCAGCCGCGGACGACGAAGCCGGTCTCGTAGGCGACCACCACGGCCTGCACGCGGTCCCGGACCCCGAGTTTGGTCAGAACGCGCGCCACGTGGGTCTTGACCGTCGTCTCCGCCACGATCAGTTCGGCGGCGATCTCGGCGTTCGACAGACCCCGCGCGATCAGCCGCAGGACGTCGAGTTCCCGCTCGGTCAACGCCGCGAGCTCCGCCGGCAGTCCGGCCGGCTGGACCGGCTCGGCGAACCGCTCGACCAGCCGACGGGTGATCGCCGGGTCGATCAGCGAATCCCCCGTCGCGGCAGCCCGCACGGCCGCGATCAGCCGGGAGGACGGCGAGTCCTTGAGCAGGAAGCCGGCCGCACCGGCCCGGAGCGCGCGGTACACGTACTCGTTCTGGTCGAACGTCGTCAGCACGATGATCGTCGGCGCGTCCGGCCACCGCCGGATCTGCTCGGTGGCCGCGAGCCCGTCGAGTTCGGGCATCCGGATGTCCATCAGGATCACGTCGGGCCGGACCAGCTGCGCCTGCCGGACGGCCGCCGTACCGGTGTCGGCCTCGGCGACCACCTCGATATCGCCCTCGGCCTCCAGGATGACCCGGAACCCGGTACGCACCAGCGTCTGGTCGTCGGCGACCAGGACGCGGATCTTGTCGGACACACGGTGATTGTGCCGCGTCATCCTTGCGGATGACAGCCGAGCCGAACAATCGTCCGCAGGACAGACGTGGACGACGGACGCCGGTCCCTAGCGTCGTGGCATCAGGGTTCGCATCCGCGGCCCACGACGGAGGGGAACTGCGATGAGCGAGATCTTCAAGGGCGTCCGGCCGCTCGACTACGTACTGACCGCACTGCTGTCGGTGGCCGGTCTGCTGCTGATGTACCAGAACACGGTCAGCACCGAGGCCACCGCTCACGCGGTCTCGACCACGAGCTGGGCGATCGTTCCGTCCTTCCTGCTCGTCACGCTGCCGATCCTGTTCCGTCGGCGCGGCATCCTCCCGGTCATCGCTGTCACCGCGGTCACCACGCTGGGGCACGTACTGGCGTTCGGCTGGCTCACCCGGTGCGGAGTCGCCGTCCCACTGGTGTTCGCGCTCGCGTACGCCGTCGCCCGGTTCGGCGGTGTACTGCGCAACCAGCTGATCGGGCTGGCCGGAGTCGTCGTCATCCAGTTGGTGATGCTCGCTCGGGATGCGTCGATCGACACCGTTCTCAGCGGACTGGCGCTGACGATCCCTGGAACCGCGCTCTTCTACGGGATCGGCCTGGTCGTGCAGAATCGAGTCACGAAGCGGTCCACCGGTGTCGCCTTGGCCGACCAGCGCCAGGCCGCCTGAGCCGGACCGCGATCAGAAGGAGCCGGCGATGACCGAGTCGTTCAGCTGGATCTTCCGGGGGATCAAGCTCCGCGACTGGCTCCTCACGGCCGTTCTCACCGCCCTCGGGATCGCGTTGATGCTGGAGAACCTCCACATCTCCGAGACCGAGGTGCGGGCAGCCATCGCGGAGGGGTCGATGGCGCACCCGATGGACTCTCATTCTGTCTGGATGATCCCGGTGTTCGCCGCGGCGACGCTTCCGGTGCTGTGGTGGCGCCGGAGCGTCGTCGTGGTCGCCGGCGTCTGTACGGCGGCGATGGCCCTGCACGTCCTGCTCTTCGGATGGGTCACCCGTTGTGGCGCCGGGCTGCCGCTGGCTTTCGTCGTGGCGTTTCTCAGCACCCTCGCCACCCGGGGCGTGATGACCTGGATCGCCTGCGGCCTGTCCGTGCTGCTGACCGGGCTCGTCCTGGTCGTCGATGCGACCACCGGCACGGGTGCCATCCTGCTGGCGCTGCCCGTGGTCCTGGTGCTCTTTGGTGTCGGCCTGGCCGCCCGCCATCGCTCCGACCTGAATCGGCAGCTCGCCCTTCGGGAGGAGGAACTGCGCCGGCTCCGCGACCAGCGCGCGGCGCTCGAGGTCTCCGACGATCGGGAGCGACTGTCCCACCAGCTCGACGGACTGTTGCAGGACCGCCTCACCCAGCTGACGGCAGCGGCCGAGACAGCCGGTGAGCTCCCACCTGCCGAGGCCAAGGCGGTGCTGGCGACGATCGAGTCCGACAGCCGACGGACGTTGCAGGACATGCGGGAGATCGTCGGACTGCTGCGCGGTGCGGACGCCGCGCTCTCCCCTGCGCCGACGGTCGCCCACCTCGACACGCTGCTTGCCCGGCTACGGACCGCGCACTCGCGGCTGACCGTGACCGGCGATCCGCGGGCGCTACCGCCCGCGGTCGAGCTGTCGGCGTACCGGATCGTCGAGCACCTGGTCGCCGCGCTCGCCGACGAGGCCGGTACGCCGATCGAGGTGGCCGTCAGGTTCGATGCGAACGCACTCGAGATCCAGGTGCACGGGCAGGTGGGCGTGCCCGCGGAGCTGAAGGCCGCTGTCGTCCGGGCGAAGGAGCGTGCCAAGTTGCTCGGCGGGTCGGTCGAGGTGAAGGTCACCAAGGGGTACGCCGGAGCGGTGGCCCAACTGCCGGTTGCCGGCTGATTCGCAGGAGCCGACGGTGCGTAGGTTGGAACGGCCCGCGATCGCGCTCCTGGTGCTCGTGGTGATCACTGTCCCCACGGCGTACGGCGGCTGGCCGCGCACTTTGGCGGCGAACGCCGTCGTTCTGCTGGTTCTGGCGAGCGGCCTGACGCTGGTCTGGTGGCGGTCGCATCCCCGGACGGTCGCGCTCCTGGGCGGACTGCTCTGGTTCCTGCCCGCGCTGGTCGCGCCATCGAGCGAGTTCCCGGACGCAGCGTTCGCGATCATCGCGCTGCTGACCCCACTGGCCGCGATCGGCTGGTCGGGCTGGGCGGCCCGCGTCGTCGGCGCCGGGCTGGCGGCGTACCTGGTGGCGCTGTGGCTGCTCGTGGGCGACGTCAGCGAAGTCGCGCTGGTGATGTTCAGTGTGCCGAGTTTCCTGGCCGGCACCATCCTGCGGCTCCGCCGCGAGGCCGCCGACGAACTCGCCCGCCGCGGCCGGGAGCTGGAAGAGGAACGGGAGCTCTTCGCCGAGCTCGCCGTCCGGCACGAGCGGAGCCGCATCGCCGCCGAGCTCCACGACATCGTCGGCCACGCGATCAGCGTGATGGTGATCCAGGCGGCGGCCGGGCAGCGGCTGGTCGGGCACGACCCAGCCGGGACCGAGCAGGTCTTCGCCGCGATCGCCGAGTCGGCCCGCCAGGGTCAGGCGGATCTCCGGCGCCTGGTCGAGCTGCTCGGCGGTACCGAGGTCGAAACACCCGATCTGTCCCTGATCGGGGAGGTGGTGACCCGGGCCGCTCGCGGCGGACTCGAGGTGACCTGCCGCTTCGAGGGCGACCGCGAAGGGCTGGCCGCGCCGACGGCGCACATCGCGTTCCGCGTCGTCCAGGAGAGCCTGACGAACGCGCTGCGGTACGCGCCGGGTGCCGCCGTACGGGTGCTGGTCAGCGGCTCCCGCCGGATCCTGACCGTCACGGTCGAGAACGACCGTGCTCTCGGTGAGCCGCCCCGGCTGGCCGGGACCGGGCACGGGCTGGTCGGCCTGCGGGAACGGGTCCAGGAGCTCGGCGGTCAGCTGGTCGCCGGCCCGCTCGCCGACGGCGGGTGGCGGGTCGCGGCGACCCTGCCGGGTGAGGTGGGGGTCAGTCGACCGCGACCGGACGGCCCTGGGTTTGCCAGGCGTGCATCCCGCCGTCCAGGTTGATCGCGTCGCGGCCCACCGAGTTCAGGAACTGGGTGGCCATCCCGGACCGGCCGCCGACCGCGCAGACACAGAGGATCTTCTGGTCGTTCGGCACCTCGCCGACCCGCTCCTGCAGGTCACCGAGCGGAATGTGGACGGCACCTTCGATGTGGCCGCGGGCCCATTCGTCCGGCTCGCGCACGTCGAGCACGAACGCCTCCTTGAGCAGGGCATCGTCGAGCTCGGCCACCACGACCGAAGGGATCTGCTGATTCTGGAACATGCCTCCGATGATGTCAGATCTCACAATGGCTCACATTCGAGCCGTTGAATTATGAGAGCGCTTCCCTTGTACTGGGCGTGACCGGTCCGGTGATCTCCGTGATCGGTCGACCTCTACTTCCGCCCCGATAGAGGAGACACCCGATGCGCAATCCCATGCCCAGATTCGCCCGGCTGTTCGTCGCCGGCGTACTGATCAGCTCCGGCGCGGTGGCCACCGCGGCCGCCGCCCCGCCTAGCAGCCCGGCCGCCGCACCTGCCGGGACCAGCTCGATCCAGGCTCCGCCGCTGCCCGGCAAGGTTCCGGCCGGCGCGATCGACGCGACCGGCTACTGGACCGCCGAGAAGATGGCCAACGCCATCCCGTACGACCTCCCGCCGGGCGCCAAAGGCACCGTCGGCAAGGCCGTGAACAACACCAGCGGCATCGCTTCGCACCCGGTCGCACCGAAGGGCAACGGCCTCCTGAACGACCCGGTCCCCAGCACCGCCGGCAAGTTGTTCTTCACCATCGGCAGCGCCAACTACGTCTGCTCGGCGTCGACGATCAACAACAACTACAAGAACCTGATCATCACCGCCGGCCACTGCGTCCACAGCGGCGCCGGCGGCGGCTGGCACGGCAACTTCGTCTTCGCACCGGCCTACTACAACGGCAACTCCGGGTACGGCGCCTACAACTGGAGCAACGCCCGAACCTTCAACTCCTGGATCAACAGCAGCGACTTCAGCCACGACCAGGCGTTCATCACCCTCCAGAAGCGCAACAACGTCAACGTCGTCGACGCGGTCGGCGGCAACGGCCTCGTCTGGGGCAACGGCCGCTCCCAGGCCAACACCCGCATCTGGGGCTGGCCGGCCGAGGCGCCGTACAACGGTCAGGTGCCGTACTACTGCGACGGCAACACCTACGCCTGGGGCTCCACCGACGCAGCCCTCACCTGCGGCATGAACGGCGGCGCCAGCGGCGGCCCCTGGCTCAAAGACCGCATCAACGCGAACCTCGGCTACGTCTTCGCCGAAACCTCCCGCCGAACCACCAGCGGCACCCCAACCCTGCTCGCCACCCCAAACTCAGGCGACGTCAAAACCATGTTCGACCAGATGACGACCTAGTACGACGAACAGCCCCGCCTCCGGGCGGGGCTGTTGTCAGGATCAGCGCTTCAGTCGTCGATCAGCACCCACAGGGTGCTGTAGCCCGGGCTCGCCTGATCGCAGCGCTCGGCTCTGGTCCCGCCGTAATCGTGGTACCAGTTGGCTTTCTGGAAGCAGGTGTAGGTGTCGAAGGTGCCAATCTTCTTCCAGCCCAACGACTGCACGACGTGACCGGCGCCGGTCGCGGCCTGGGCGGGTACGGCGACGACCAGCCCGGCCAGGGCGACGACTCCGGCTCCTGCCACTGCGGTAAGAATTCTGCGCATTCGGACTCCCAGCTCTCGCTCCGCCAGGAGCTCCGGCGGGCTGTTCCACCTTCGTCACACGAACTGGACCAGACCAACTTTTCCATATCGATCGAACTCCGTGTTCAGCTGAGACCGAAGGCCGAAGGATTTCGAAAGACCCGGTACCGGGAGTCCTCGTTCCGTCAGTTGTTGTTGAGGAAAGTCCGGGCGAGCTCCTGACCGCGGGAGGTTGCGAGGCTTTGGCTTTCGATGGGGTTGATGGTGGAGTTCTTGAAGACGATGTAGGTGACGGGGCCGTCGGTGCCGCCGTTGGCGGGGTCGGGGTTGATGCCTAGGGCAACAGCAGTCGCGTACGACGCCTCGCCGATGATGTCGGTGGGGCCGGTGTCGCCGATGACGGCGTACTTGACCTGGTTGTTGTAGATGACCGCGACCACACCGCCACCGGCGATCTGGAAGTTCTGGAAGTTCCAGATACTGCTCGCGCTCGGTACGACGACGTACGGCAGCTGCGCGGCGTTGAGCGGCTGGTCGGTCGAGGTGTGGAAGGCGGTGTCCGGCTGGAACCAGGGGTCGGTGTTCTCGTTGCACTGCGTGGTGCGGAGGCCGTCGCAGTCGATGTCGAGATCGGCCTTCCAGAAGACGGCTCCGTTCTTGCCGCAGACCGGGATGGTCGGGGAGAGCTCGGAGTCGGTTTTGTAGGTGCCGTTGGAGATTTGGCTGCAGCTGGTCACCTTGGCCAGGAGCTCGGCCGCGGTCGGCGCGCCGCCGCCACCACCGGAATCGGTGACGGTGAGCGAGTCGAGGTTGGGGCCGCCGTTCGCGGTGGTCGCGGTGGCCTTGATCGTGTGCGAACCCGCGGACAGGTTCGCGTTGACCGTGCTCGTGGTCCAGGTGGTCCAGGCACCGGTGCCGGCGAACTGCGGAGTGGCGACGGTGCTGCCGTCGACCGCGATGGTCATCGGGCGGCTCGTCGTGGTGCCGTTGGCGAAGCGGAACGCCAGTGTGGCGTTGCCGCTGGCGCCGACGTTCACCGTGAAGGTGACCGAGGAGCCGGTCACGTTGTCGTAGTTGACGAAGCCGGAGCCGGTGAACCCGGCGTGGTTGGACTCCACCACACCAAGGTTGCGGGCCGCGTTCTCTGCCTCGTACGACGTGGTCGCGGCCGTGGCCGTGGTCGCGAGCGTGGGGATCAGCAGCGCACTGCCGACCAGAGCGAGGGCGAATGCGATGGGGCGGAAACGCATCGTGCACACCTCCGATAGTTAAGAAACTTTCCTAACTGTCGGAAGGCGTTTTCCCGCTGTCAAGAGTTCATTGGTTCCGGAACTATTTGAGGAGCTTCGACAAGCGGCGATCGGCCAGCGGTTTACCGCCGGTCTGGCAGGTCGCGCAGTACTGCAACGAGGAGTCGGCGAAGCTCACTTCGCGGACGATGTCACCGCAGACCGGGCACTTCTGGCCGGTCCGCCCGTGCACCCGCAGGCCGGACTTCTTCTCCGACTTCAGGTCCTGTACGGCGAGGCCCGCGGAGCGGTCGACCGCGTCCTGGAGGGTCTCGCGCATCCCGTCGTACAAGGTCTTGAGCTCGGCGTCGGTCAGGTTGGAGGCCGGTTTGAACGGGCTCATCTTCGCGACGTGCAGGATCTCGTCGGAGTAGGCGTTGCCGATCCCGGCGATCACCGACTGGTTGCGCAGCACGCCCTTCAGCTGCACCCGGCCGGCCTGCTTGAGGATCGCGCCGAACTCCTCGATCGGCAACGAGAACGGCTCCGGACCGAGTCGCGCGATCCCCGGCACCTCGGCCGGGTCGCGAACGACATACACCGCGAGCTTCTTCTGCGTGCCGGCCTCGGTCAGGTCGAACCCGGACCCGTCGTCGAACGCCGTCCGCAACGCGATCGGCCCCTTGCCGGGCCGGACCAGGGCGGTCGACTGCTCGTCGCGCCAGCGCAGCCAGCCGGCACGGGCGAGGTGGATGACCAGGTGCACGCCCTTGGCCGAGAAGTCGAGGAACTTCCCGTGCCGCTGGACGTCGTCGATCAGCAGCCCGACCAGCGCCGAGACCGGCGGATCGTACGTCTTCAGGGCGCTGATCGCGGTGATGTCGGCGCGCACGAACGCCCGCCCGACGGCGCGCTCCCGCAGGAACACCGCCAGCGACTCGACCTCCGGCAACTCAGGCACCCTCCCAGTGTGCCTGATACCAGGGACAGTTTCGGGTGATCACCCATGGGAACCAGTTGTGCAGGCGGCTAGTGTCGAGAGCAATTCAACGAAGGAGGCCCCCATGGGTGGCTTTTTGAAGACGCTGGTGAAGGGTGCCGTCGTCGCCAAGGTGGTTCAGGTCGCGCAGCGCGAGCTGAGCAAGCCGGAGAACCAGCAGAAGATCAAGCAGGCGTTCCAGAAGGTCCAGCAGCGCCGCGCGCACTGATCAGGACTTGTGGGCCTGCAACGTGTAGGTCGCCGCAAGACGCTCGGGGTTGTCGGTGAGTCGCCACTCACCGGCACCATCTTGAGTCATCAGCCCTGGCATCGCGTCCCAGGGTGCACTGTCGTGCTCGGCCAATGAGTCGAACACCAGTCCGGCGTCCTGGACTGCCGTGATGATCTCGCCGAGGCCGTGGTTCCACTCGTGCGTGAGGTTCGTGGTGAACACCGCATCGGTGTCGGCGTAGGTGCCTCCCTCGTCGAAGACCAACGGCTCGTCGCGCTCGAAGTAGGTGTACTTCAGCACGGCCTGGTCGTCGAGCGCGAACAACATCGGATGCCCCTCGCGAATGAACAGCTGCCCACCCGGCTTGAGCAGACCGGCCACCGTCTGGGCCCATCGCTTGATGTCCGGTAGCCAACACAAGGCGCCGATCCCGGTGTAGACCAAGTCGTAGGTCTCCGCGCCAAGGATCTCGACCGCGTCGTACACGTCGCCGACATGGAAGTCGGTCTCGAGGCCCAATCCGTCCGCGAAAGACTGCGCCTGCGCAACCGCCGGCGGCGAGAAGTCCAGCCCACTCATCCGCGCACCGAGTCGCGCGAGCGAGACGGTGTCGGTGCCAATGTGGCACTGAAGATGCACGCCCCGCAGGCCGGTGATCTCACCCAGCCGCGGCAGGTCGAAGCGAACCACTTCGCTCAGGTACGACGGGTCGGCCGCGAAGTCGGCCACGTGATAGCTGCGGGCGGCCGCATGGGCGGGAACACGCTCGTCCCAGCTGGCCTGGTTGATCTTCCGGTAGTCGCTCACCGCCCGACTGTGGCACAGCCGGGCGGTGCGGTTCGATGGATTTATTCGAAGGCGGTCGTCCAGATGCGGGCCTTGTAGAACTGCGCGCCTGACCGCGAGCGATCCGCCGACTGCGAGAAGCGGATCGTCTTGTTGGCCCAGTCGCGCGGCTGCGTGCCGTCGCCGCGGATCGACACGACCTCGCCCGAGGAGTGCTTCACGTACGACTTCACCTTGGTCTCCGAGGAGATCTTGCGGCTGCGGAAGGTGCCGCCGTCGGTGAGCAGTTCGTAGACGCCCTTGGTCGCCGTGATCAGCATCTTGTGCTTGTTGGTGTAGTCGGGCTGTAGGTCGTGCCCGAGGTTCCCACTGCCGAGGCTGAAGTGGGCGGCGTACTTGAGCCGGGTGTTCCGGCCGCTACCCATCACCGCGTAGTGGCTGAACCGGTTCTTGCCGACCACCCAGAGCAGCTTGAAGGTCGGGTCCCACAGCACGCCGTGCGCAGCGGCGTAGTCGACGGTCTGCACCTGCTTCAGGCTGCCCAGGTTGCCGACGCTGGTCGGCGCGTACAGCGTGAGCTTGCCGTCGGAGCTCGCCACCACGACCGAGCCGTTCCCCGGTACCCGCTCGATCGCGTGGGGGTTGCCACCCGGCGTCGCACTCCACTTCAGGTCGTTGCCTTCGGTGTGCTTCTCGCTGCCGATGTCGACGATGCCGGCCTTGCCGCCGGACGCGGCCACCAGGGCGATCCAGCCCTGCGCCTCGGTGGCGCGGATCTTCACGTCGCTGAGGTTCGCCCACGCGCCGCCGCCGGGAGTGAAGCTCCAGTGCACGTTCGCGTCGGTGAACGCCTTGTTCTTGTCGAAGACGAGCACCTTGTTCTTGGTCTGCTCGGTGGCGGCCACGTAGTAGTTCGTGGCCGCTGCCGCTTCCTGCTGCCCCAGTAGTGTCGCCGCCGGCGCGGCTACTGCTGCCGCCGCCAGCCCTTGCAGGAACGTCCTGCGCTGCATCAACGTGTCTCCTCACAGTCGAGAGCGGGTGATCTTGAGGTGCTTAGATCAGCCAACCCGACTGTTGGTTCACGAGTAGACCAAAGTCACGCGGCGTGACGTCCGGGGTGCGTGAGTCGCGCCACCTGGATGCGGTGGACCGAGGCCTCGGTAGTGGTGGGCTTGTGGGTGAAGGGCTTGGCCGACGCGCCGAGGGCGAGCAGGTCGAGCTTGGTCCGGGCCAGGTCGCGGTCGTCCGCCGGGCCGGTCAGGTCGGTGTTGTGCCGACGGTGGCTGACCTCCAGAGCTGCGATCAGGGCCAGTGCGATTGCTGCGATCACCACGATTCCGTTCATGGCAGTAATCATGCTATGCATCAGATCCCGCCACCATTGGCACTATTGACATAGTTCATCAAATTCCTGCCATACTGGCCGCATGCTGCAGAAGATCGCCGTCGTCCTGATGGAGGACGTCGCCCTGTTCGAGTTCGGAGTGGTCTCCGAGGTGTTCGGGATCGACCGCACCGACGACGGCGTTCCGCCGTTCGACTTCAAGGTCTGCTCCACCCAGCCCGGCGTGCCGATGAGCACGAGCAGCCATTCCGCCGTCGTCGCGCCGTACGGGTTGGAGGAGCTGGAGGACGCCGACCTCATCGCGCTGCCGGCGACGACCTGGCGGCACGCGTACGACGACCGCATCCTCGAGGCATTGCGGAAGGCCGAGGCGCGCGGAGCGATCCTGCTGACGGTCTGCTCAGGCGCCTTCGTGCTCGGTGCCGCTGGACTGCTCGACGGCCGGCCGTGCACCACGCACTGGCGTTACGTGAAGAAGTTCGAGGAGCAGTTCCCGCTGGCCAAGCTGGACGCGGACGTGCTGTTCGTTGACGACGGCAACATCATCACCAGCGCCGGCACCGCGGCCGGGATCGACGCCTGCCTGCACCTGGTACGGCGTGAGCTGGGCAGCGCCGTAGCGACCCGGATCGCCCGCCGGATGGTCGTCCCGCCGCAACGCGACGGCGGCCAGCGCCAGTACGTCGAGGTGCCCGTCCCCGAGTCGTCCGGCGAGAGCCTGCAGCCGGTGCTGGACTGGATGGTCGACAACCTGACCGTCGATCACACCGTCCCGGCACTGGCCAAGCAGGCCCAGATGTCGGAGCGAACCTTCGCCCGGCGCTTCGTCGCCGAGACCGGGACCACGCCATTGAAGTGGGTCACCACGCAGCGCGTCCTGCGGGCCCGGACCCTGCTCGAGCAGACCCGGATGGGGATCGAGCAGATCGCGACCGAGTCCGGGTTCGGGACCGCGGCACTGCTGCGGCACCACTTCCGCCGCGTCGTCGGCGTACCGCCGCAGGACTACCGGCGCACATTCCGCACCAGCGCGTGACGTATCGCACACGATTTGCAACCACCCCCGGCGGTCCCACTAGGATCGTCGAAGTATCACGGGGGGATAACGGGTACTTGGGGGGACACGGCCGAAACTGATTCGGCGAGTCGAGCCAAGCTGGAGCTTCTGTGTCCACGTCCCCGTCTTCGGGGCGCCGCCTGAGCTGGGACGTTGTCCGCGTCCTCGCCGTTCTGGCCGTCGTTTTCACCCACACCACCTACATGGGCCCGTTCCTCCATCCGGAGCTCGGCGCACCACTCACCCCGCATCCCTTCCAGGTCGGCGCCAGCGTCCTGCTGGTGATCAGCGCGTACTTCGTCTGCGTCACGGTGCGCAAGGATCGCTCCACACTGCGCTGGCTGTGGCGGCGCTACGCACGCGTCGTACCGCCGTACTTGGCTGCTGTTGTCCTGACCTACACCGCGCTGGTGTTGTTCGGGCCGAGCCAGTGGACGCTGCCGACACCCCACGACCTGTGGGGCAATCTCACGTTGACCAGCTCGTTCGACCCGACCGTGCGGATGATCGACGGCTCGTACTGGACGCTGCCGTTGCAGTTGATGGCGTTCACCGCCGCTGCCTTCCTCTGGCCGCGTGGCGCCGCGACCGGGCACCGGATCACCGTGCTGCTCTGGGTGATGATCCTGGCGCCGGTGATGCTGCAGTGGAACGACCGCATCACCAACAGCCCGCTCTGGGTGATCCAGATCTGGAACGGTTTCGGCATTCACCGGCTCCAGCTGTTCGCCATCGGCATCGCGATCTGGCTCTGGTCGAAACATCGAATTGGCCTACCGCACCTCGGCGCGCTCCTGGTCGCGACCGTGTTCGCGCACCACGCGCAGACCGATGACCTGCCGTCATCGCTCGGCATGGGCGTCCTGCTGGTGGTTGTCGCCGGCGCGGCCCGCGGGCCGGACTGGACGATCTTCGAGCCGGTACGGCGACCGATCGAGTTCCTGGCGAAGATCTCGTTCGGGATCTACCTGCTGAACCAGGAGCTCGGCTACCTGGTCGCGTGGCACCTGATGGAGCTCGGCGTCGGCCGGGTCGGCCAGATCGCCGGCGCGGTCACCGCGGCGATCCTCCTCGCCTGGCTGCTCACCAAGTACGTCGAGCAACCGGCGTACCGGGTGTTGACGACGCTCCGGCCGGTCCGGCGGTTCGGGTTCCGCGCGGTCGCGTGGCTCAATACTTGACATCGGATACCCGTGAGCTAATACTCGATCTCGAATAGCCGAGATCGAGGAGTCCGTGATGGCGAAACGCAAGGTGGCGAACCCGCTGGCCTTCGCCGTGCTCGGCACCCTGAGCGAGCGCCCGATGCACCCGTACGAGATCTCCACGACGCTCCGGTCCCGGGGCAAGGACTCGAGCATCAAGCTCAACTACGGCTCGCTCTACTCGGTCGTGGCCGCGCTGGAGAAGCACGGCTTCATCGAGGCCCAGGAGACCGTTCGGGACGGCAATCGCCCGGAGCGGACGGTTTACCGGCTCACCGAAACTGGGCAGCGTGAGTTCGCCGACTGGCTGACCGAGCTGATCGGATCGCCGGCCCGGGAGTACCACCCGCTGGAGGCCGGCCTGGCCTACATGCCGGGCCTGCAGCCGGACGAGGTCGTCGAACTGCTCGAGAAGCGCGGCGCGGCGGTCGACGCCGAGATCGAGCAGATCACCGCCGCGCACGAGCAGATGACGGCGATGGACTTCCCGCGGGTGTTCTGGGTCGAGTCGGAGTTCCGGCTCGCCCTGCTGAAGACGGAGTCGGCGTACGTGCATCAGCTCGCGGAGGAGATCCGGACCGACGCGCTGGGCGGCTCGGGCTTCTGGCGGCAGGCGTGGAGGACCTCGATCGAGCAAGGCATCAGTCCGACGGATCAGCTCAAGGATCCGGTCAAGTACTTCGGCCAGGAGTTCGCCTGGATGAAGAACCAGTAGAACGGCCCCGACCCACGGCGCGGCAACGCCAGGGGTCAGGGCCGCAGTTTCCTCGAGTCGGTCCGAAGACCTGGCACCCAAGGGCACACCATCAGGATAGCCAGACCTGGACCGCCTCCCCATCACAAGTGAGGGAGTCACCATGGCAACGCATGCCCTGGAAGCAGTTGAACTGGTCAAGACCTATCCACCCGGCCATCGCGCCCTCGACGGACTGACCTTCAGCGTCGGCGAAGGCGTGGTCCTCGGCCTGCTCGGCCCGAACGGCGCCGGCAAGTCGACCACCGTCAAGATCCTCACCACCCTGTCGCGCGCCGACTCCGGGACCGCCCGGGTCGCCGGGTACGACGTCGTCCGCGAACAGACTCAGGTCCGGCACGCGATCGGCTACGTCCCGCAGAAGTCGAGTTCGGACCCGATGGCCACCGGGATGGAGAACCTCGTGCTGGGTGGCCGGATCTACGGTCTGTCCCGGACCGACGCCGTACGGCGGGCCACCGAACTGCTCGAGCGCTTCAGCCTCACCGAGTACGCCGGTCGCCCGGTCAAGACGTACTCCGGCGGCATGCAGCGCAAGCTGGATGTCGCCCTCGGACTGGTTCATCGGCCGCAGGTGTTGTTCCTCGACGAGCCGACGACCGGTCTCGATCCGGAGGCCCGCGCGGACCTGTGGACGGAGGTCGGCCGGCTGGCCGGTTCCGAAGGTCTGACCGTGCTGCTCACCACGCACTACCTCGAAGAAGCGGACCGGCTGGCCGACCAGCTCGCGATCGTCGACCACGGCAAGATCGTTGCCGAAGGCACCCCTGAGGGTCTCAAGTCCGAGCTGCGCGGCGACTCGGTCCAAATCGAACTCGTCGACGCCGATACCGACGGCAGCGTGCGGGCGCTGTTGGGACAGCTCCCCGGCATCCGTGAACTAGTTGTCGAGGGCAAGCTGTTGCGGGCGCGCGTCGACCACGGCGCGACGGCGGTCCCCGCCGTACTGGGAATCCTTGAGGACAAGGCGATTCCGGTCTCCGCGGTCACCGTCTCGCGACCGTCGTTGGACGACGTGTACCTGAGCTACACCGGTCGTTCGTTCCAGGCAGCTGAGGAGGCGGCGTGATGACCACCGCGGTTGCGCACACTCGTCTCATCACCGGTCGCTGGCTGCGCGCGTCGTACCGGCAACCGGCGCTGATCGTCCTCACGTTGGTCCAGCCGGCGATCTGGCTCCTGCTGTTCGGCCAGGTCTTCCAGGGCATCGTGAAGCTTCCAGGCTTCAGCGACACGTCGTACGTCGCCTTCCTGACGCCGGGCATCGTGATGATGACCGCGCTGATGTCGAGCGGCTGGAACGGTACGACGTTCATCGCGGACATGGAGCGCGGCGTGATGGACCGGCTGCTGGCGTCACCGGTGAGTCGCGGCGGCCTGATGGCCGGGCAGTTGATCAGCAATGCGACCAACACGCTGATCCAGACGCTGCTCGTCTTCGTGATCGGGATGGCCGCCGGCGCCCGGTACGACGGCGGCGCGGCCGGCTACCTGGTCACCGCCGTGGTGGCGATGCTCGTCGGAACGGCCTTCGGATCACTCTCGAACGCCGTGGCACTGCTGACCCGGCAGCAGGAGGCGCTGATCGGGATCTCGCAGTTCGTCTCACTGCCCCTGACGTTCCTGTCGTCGATCATGATCGACCCGAAGGTGGCGCCGCACTGGGTCTCGGTCGCCGCCCGCTTCAATCCGGTCGACTGGGCCGCGATCGCCGCCCGGCAAGCGCTGGCCGCCGACCCGGACTGGTCGTCGGTGCTGCGCCACGGCGGCTACCTGCTGGCCTTCACGCTGATCGTCGCGTGGCTGTCGACCCGTGCCTTTCGCACCTACCAGCGATCGGTGTAGCTCGGCCCGATTCTTGTGAGGTTCTCGACCCAAGGGGCTGCAACCCCTTGGGTCGAGAACCAGCTTCGGTGTGGGCGGCGACGATCGCGTCAGCCGTCTCCCACGGTTCGGCCGCGGCGTCCGGGCGGACGATCGCGCCGGTTCGCTGAGCGGCGAAGTACGGCAGCACGGCGTCCTCGATCGTGCGGTCGCCGGTGGTGTTCACGAGCACGTCGAGCCCCTGGTGATAGCCGACGATCCCGGCCACCACGTGGTCGGCCCGCTCCGGCGCGAATCCCAGCGCCTCGACCTGCTGCGGAAACGCTGCCACCAGGTCGTACACGGACTCGGGCTGCCGGGCCGCGGCGACTACGACCGCTCCGGAGGCGGCCGCAGCGGCCACGATCGAGCGCCCCAGCGCGCTGTCCGCGTCGGTCACCAACCAGACCTTCGCCATGCCGTGCTCCCCCCAGATCGGACCCGAAGTCAGACTCTAGTCCAAGTTGATGTCATAGTCTGCCCATGGACTCTGACTCGGCAACAGTCGACGGCACTCCACTGGGCCGCCGGGAGCGGAGCAAGGTTGCGCTGCGGCAGCGATTGCTGGAGGCCGCGATGGCCGCGTTCGCGGAGAAGGGCTACCGCGCCGCCACCATCGACGAGATCGCCGAACGAGCCGATGTCGCCCGGGCCACGGCCTTCAACCACTTCCCCCGCAAGGAAGACTTCCTGCTGGCGCTGATCATGCAGCGGCGGGAGACCGTGATGGGCCGGCTCGGTGAGTACCTCGAGTCCGGCGACCGCACGGTGATCGACGCCATCGGCGACCTCGTCCGCGAGCTCGGCCGCTGGTGGGACGCCGACCGGGAGATGAACCAGGCGATGATGCGCGCGGTGCTGCACTCCGGCGTGATGGCCACCGCCGGCTCGCACGCCAGCGGCCTGGTCTTCGGTCGCGCGATCGCCACCGGTCAGGAGCGCGGGGAGATCGATCCGGGTCTGGACCCCTTCGCTGTCGGCAATCTGATCTTCGACGGCTACCTTGGCATCCTCTACCGGTGGGGACTCGGCGAGGTCAGCATCCCGCTCGAGCAGGCCTTCGGTACCGCGCTCGACATCGTCGTGACCGGAATCGGCTCAACGCGCCGATAACGCTTCCTTCCGGCACGCTTGAAGCAACTGACTGTTGCTGACCGTTGCTGTGAGGAGAATGCGCATGAGCCGAGCGAGTCGCCGGGCCGTCCTCGGGGGTGCTGTCGCCACCGCCGCCGGTATCGCCGCCAGTGGTACGTCCACCGCCGCCCACCGACCAGCGGGCCGATTCGCCGGGAAGGTCGTGCTGATCACCGGCGGCACCTCGGGGATCGGAGCCGCCGCCGCTCGGGCGTTTGCCCTCGCCGGGGCGCGCGTCGCCTTCTGCGGTCGGCGGACCGCCGAAGGGCATGAGGTCGAGCGGACGATCCGCGCTGCTCGCGGTGAGGCGACGTACGTCCAGGCCGACGTTCGTGAGCCATCGTCGGTGCAGAACTTCGTCGACACCGCCGTCCGCCGGTACGGGCGTCTCGATATCGCGTTCAACAACGCGCGGGCGCAGGTCGGGTCGGTCGCGGAGTGGGATGAGGGGCTGGCCACGAATGCGCGCGGGCAGTTCCTGGCGATGAAGTACGAGCTGCCGCATTTGATCGCGAGCGGGGGCGGGCACATCATCAGCAACTCACCGGCCGCGCAGGATCTGGTGCGGACCGCGGCGGCCGAGTACGCCGTACAGGGGGTTCGGGTGAACCTGATCCTGCCGGGGAGTGTTCCGGCGGCTGCGGCCGCTGCGGCTGTGCTCGGGTTAGCGAGTGACGAGTTCAGCTATCTGAACGGCGCGACGATCCCGGCCGGCGGTGGGCTCGGCTGATGCAGGCAGTTGTCGTGCACGGCCCGGGGGATGTCCGCGTCGAGGAGCGACCGGATCCATCCCCTGGGCCAGGCGAGGTGCTGGTCGCGATGGAGTGGGGCGGGATCTGCGGGAGTGACATCTCGTACGCCCGGCACGGATCATCCGGTACGGCGGTGCTCCGGCATCCGCTCGTGCTCGGGCACGAGGTGGCCGGGCGGATCGCCGTACTGGGTGCTGGGGTTTCGGGTTGTGCCGTAGGGGATGCGGTGACCGTGCATCCGGCGTCGCCTGATGGTCGGTACTTCGGGTCGGCGGCTTGTGATCCGCATGAGGATGGCGGCTTCTCGACGTACCGGGTGGTGCGGGTGGATCAGCTGCGTTCGTTGCCTGGCGGGTTGTCCACTCGGGTTGCTGCGTTGGCCGAACCGCTGGCTGTTGCGTTGCATGCGGTGGGGCGGCTGGGGGATGTGCGAGGCGAGACCGTCTTTGTGAACGGCGCTGGGTCGATCGGGTCGCTGGTGGTTGCGGCCTTGAAGGCTCGTGGGGCTGCGCGGGTGCTGAGCGCTGATGTGAATGTTGATGCGCTGGCGATGGCTGAGGCGTTGGGTGCGGATGAACTCTTCGATGCCCGCCAGGGTTTGCCGCAGGACGTTGCGTTGGCGGTCGAGGCTTCTGGTGTCTCGGCTGCGCTCGGTGGGGTGCTGCGCGCGACGGCTCGCGGCGGAACCGTCGTACAGGTGGGGAATCTGCCGATGACGCCGACGCCTTCGGTGCTCGCGGATCTGGTCACTCGCGAGATCACGTGGACCGGCTCGTACCGCTTCGTCGACGAGATCACCGAGGCGGTCGCCTTACTGGCGGGCGGACTCGAGGTGACACCGCTGATCGCGGCCGAGTTCGGCCTCGCCGACGCAGCGGCCGCTATCGATGCGGCCGCAGCGACAGCGGGGAAAGTCCTACTCCGCTTGAGCTAGCGCTTCGGCGTACCAGGGCTTGATGATGCCGTCGATGATCGCGAGCCGCTCGTCGAAGGGGATGAAGGCGGACTTCATCGCGTTGATCGCGAACCAGCGGAAGTCCGCCAGCCCGTAGCCGAAGTTCTCCGCCAGCAACGTGAGTTCGCGGGTCATCGACGTACCGGACATCAAGCGGTTGTCGGTGTTGACCGTGACCCGGAAGCGCAGCTTGGTGAGCAGCCCGATCGGGTGCTCGGCGATCGACGTGGCCGCGCCGGTCTGCAGATTCGAACTCGGGCACATCTCCAACGGGATCCGCCGATCCCGCACGTACGCCGCCAGCCGGCCCAGCTCGACCTTGTCGCCCGCGGGGTCGTGGCTGATGTCGTCGATGATCCGCACGCCGTGCCCCAGCCGGTCCGCACCACACCACTGGATCGCCTGCCAGATCGACGGCAGCCCGAACGCCTCACCCGCGTGAATCGTGAAGTGCGCGTTCTCCCGCTGCAAGTACTCGAACGCATCCAGGTGCCGGGTGGGCGGGTACCCCGCCTCCGCCCCAGCGATGTCGAACCCCACCACGCCCGCATCCCGGTACGCCACCGACAACTCCGCGATCTCCATCGACCGCGCCTGATGCCGCATCGCCGTCAGCAACTGCCGCGCCACGATCGGCCGCTCCGCCACCGCCATCCCGTGCTCGAACCCCGCCCGAACGGCATCCACCACCTGCTCCAGCGACAACCCCTTGGTCAGATGCTGCTCCGGCGCATACCGCACCTCCGCATACACCACCCCGTCCGCCGCCAGGTCCTGCACACACTCACTGGCCACCCGCGTGATCGCCTCAGCCGTCTGCATCACCGCGACCGTGTGATCGAACGTCTCCAGATACCGCTCCAACGACCCCGAGTCCGCCGACTCCACGAACCAGGCCCCCAGCTCCCCCGGATCCTCCCGAGGCACCCTGTGCCCAACCTCCCGAGCCAGCTCCACCACAGTCTCCGGCCGCAACCCACCATCCAGATGGTCGTGCAAAAGAACCTTCGGCGCTGCCTTGAGCTGTTCCGGCGTCATCATCCACCCATCTTGCCACCGGAGACCATCCGCCCCGATCTGCCCCTGGATGCCCCTGGAATCCCTTCGTGTCGCAGACGTGTCCCGCGAAAGCGTTGCCGCATGAACGACAAACCACGCTTCGAAAGCGCCCCCGCCCGATCGTCCCTGCCCACGTGGTACCCCGATTTGCTGGACGACATTTCCGAACACATCAGCACCGGCCACCGCCGCGCCGTCACGGCGGCCAACCAGGAGACGTTGCGGAGTTACTGGTCCATCGGGCACGAGATCCTGAAGCGACAGTCCGAGGAAGGCTGGGGCGCCCGGGTCATCGATCGCCTCTCGACCGACCTCAAGTCACGCTTCCCCGGAGCGAAGGGGTACTCCCCCCGCAACCTGAAGTACATGCGCGCCTTCGCAGCCGGCTGGCCGGACCTCTCAATTGTGCAGCGCAGCGTTGCACAATTGCCGTGGCGGCATCACATGGCCCTGCTGGACAAGCTCAGCACGCCTGAACTACGCCGTTGGTACGCCGCCGCGGCGGCTGAGCACGGGTGGAGCCGTGATGTGCTCGCGCTGCACATCGACGCCCGATTCCACGAGCGAGCCGGCAAGGCGATCACCAACTTCGCCACGACGATGCCGCCGGGTGACTCCGACCTTGCGCAGCAAGCAACCCGCGATCCGTACCTGTTCGACTTCCTCGGCACGACCGACGGCTGGCACGAACGCGAGGTCGAGCAGAAGCTCGTCGAACATGTCGGCAAGTTCCTGCTGGAGCTCGGCCAGGGCTTCGCGTTCATCGGGCAGCAGGTGCGCCTCGAGCTCGGCGGCGACGAGTTCTTCTGCGATCTGCTCTTCTACCACCTCGAGCTGCGCTGCTACGTCGTCGTGGAGCTGAAGGCGGTGAAGTTCAACGCAGCTTTCCTCGGTCAGCTCGGGCTCTACATGGCCGTAGTGGACGACGTCCTCGCGAAGGACGGGGACAAGCCGACGATCGGGCTGCTCCTGTGCCGGAACAAGAACGAGGTCGTCGCGGAGTACGCGCTGCGGGGTTACAAGGCGCCGATCGGCGTGGCCGAGTGGACCGAGGCGATCGAGAACTCGCTGCCGGAGGAGTTCCAGTCGGTGCTTCCCAGCGTCGCCACGCTGGAAGCAGAGCTGTCGGAGCATGCACCGGAGGCCTGATACTCACCGCCATTTGTGCAAGTGCCGCTTGCACAAATGACACGCCGCTCAATTCTGCAACGCTGCGTTGCAGAATTGAGCGGCACCTCCTTCCGGGTCCTGCGGTCCTCGAGGCGGAACTCTCGATGCCGGAGGAGTAGGACGGTCGCGCCTCAGCTCCCGCCTTGCCACCGACCGCCTCAGCAGGCCGCGCCCGCCGGCGCCCACGGCCGGCCCGGGCGGGAAAGGCCGCCGCTGCACGCGCGACCCGCACGGGTGGGGTTGCCACCTCAACCGACTGTTCAGGCGGGGTTGATGCGGAAGGCGGGGACGCCGGGGGCTACGTGCTGGAGGACCTCGTCGGGGGAGTCCTTCGTGACGTCGCCTTCGAAGAAGGCGCCTACTTCCCAGGACCACTTCTTGAGGTAGAGGCGGAGGATGGCGGTCTTTTCGGTGTCGGCGAGTTCTTCGGCGCGGAAGGTTTCGGTGGTGCGGCCGAGTTGGAGGCGGGCTTCGGGGGTGGCGCGGAGGTTGCGGACCCACTGGGTGTGGCCGCGGGGGGCGACCAGGTAGCGCTGGCCGTCGAGGACGAGGAGGTTGACGGGGGTGCTGCGCCACTCGCCGGACTTGCGGCCGCGGACGGAGAGGACGCGGCTACCCATCAGGCTGATGCCGAGCTTGGTGAGGCGGGCGACGATGCGGTTGAAGACGCGCATGCTGCCTTCGCCGCCGGTGAAGACGCGCTTGCTGTCGTAGGTCTGCTTGTACTCCGGCATCGTCGGACTCCTTCTCGGCGGTTTGCGAGAGCAGTGCTCTCTGTTGTGATCAGTGAACACGGAAGCAGTGATCACTGTCAAGAGCAGTGCTCTCGGTTTTGTGGCAGACTGGCGGCATGAGCGCTCCACGGACTGCCCGTGCGCGGGCCAGAGCTGAGCTGACCGGCGAGATCAAGGCGGCCGCGCGGCGGCAGCTGGAGACCAGCGGCGCGGAGAGTTTGTCGCTGCGGGCGATCTCGCGTGAGCTCGGCATGGTGTCGTCCGCGCTCTACCGCTACTTCCCCAGTCGTGACGACCTGCTCACCGCGCTCATCATCGACGCGTACGACGCCCTCGGCGAGGCGGCCGAAGCAGCGGCCAAGCAGGAGTACCCGCACCCGCGCGAGGCCTGGATCGCCGTGTACGCCGCTGTCCGCGACTGGGCCCGCGCCAACCCGCACGAGTACGCGCTGATCTACGGTTCGCCGATCACCGGCTACCAGGCGCCCCAGACGACCGTGCAGCCCGCCACCCGCGTGCCGATGGTCCTGCTACGCATCCTCCAGCAAGCCAACGAGGAGGGCTGGGTGCAGAAGCTCGACGCGCCCGAGCCGACCGGCCGATTGGCCGAGCAGGTCGACATCGTCGCTCCGCTCGCCCCCGGCGTACCGCGGCCGTTGCTGCTGCGGATGGTGATCGCGTGGACGCAGCTGTTCGGAATGATCAGCTTCGAGCTGTTCGGCCAGCTGGTCGGCTCGATGGACCCCGCCGACGACTTCTTCAAGGAGACCAGTCGGCAGATGGCTGCCTACGTCGGGATCAGCTGAACGCCTTCGGCAGGGGCAACGGCAGCGCCCGGCGAACCCGCCTTACGTACTCATCGCGCGGGATCGAGATCGCGCCCATCGTCGCGAGGTGGTCGGTCACCCACTGGATGTCGAACACCCGCTCGGCGGCGTACTCGTCGTCGAGCAGCTCGATCAGCCCGGCCACGGCCGCCTTGGATCCGTCGGTCTTGTGATGGAACATCGACTCCCCGGCGAACAGTCCGCCGATCGCGACGCCGTACAGGCCGCCGGCGAGTTCGTCGCCGTCCCAGGCCTCGACCGAGTGCACCCAGCCGAGCCGGTGCAGTTCGGTGTACGACGCGATGATGTCGCGGTCGATCCACGCGCCTGGCCGGCGCGGGTCCGCGCAGGCGCGGATCACCTGGTCGAACGCCGTGTTCACGCGAATCTCGAACTTGCTCCGCGCCCGCCGTACCGTGCGGGTCGGCTGATACCCGGCGACCTCGATCACGCCGCGGTCCACCGGCGACCACCACAGCAGCGAGTTGCGGTGGTCCGGCATCGGGAACAGCCCTTGCCGGTACGCCGCCAGCACCGTCCCCGGACGCAGATCCGCGCCACCCGCCACCACGTCGCTGTCACCGGCGACCGACACCGGCGGGAAGTCCCACACTGACGCAGCAGGCTCGACAGGCATCCTCACATCCTGGACCACGGCAGATTCCAGGGCACACCGAGGGTTTCTCCCGAGTGGCGGGCGGACACGGGCCACGTAGAGTTGAAGCACGCCCGGGTCACTGACGCGTGGGGCTGGGCGGGAAGGAGCACCGTGGCCGGAGTAGCCAGGTTCGTCGCCAGTAGTCTCGCGCCCGCCGCCCAGCGGTTCGCGCCGCAAGCCGCGGCGGGGGTGCTGCGCCAGATCCTCGAGTTCGCCATCGACGGGTACCAGCGTTTCCCGAGCGCCGAGCAGGTCGCGGACAACAAGCTCGCCAAGACCGGCGGTGACACTCAGCTGGCGATCGACGCCGTCGTCGACCAGCACATCCGGCTCGCCGGGGTGCAGGGGTTCGTCACCAGCGTCGGCGGTCTGGTCACGCTGCCGGTCGCACTCCCGGCCAACCTGACCGGTCTCGCCATCGTGCAGGCCCGGATGGTCGCGGCGATCGCGCACCTGCGCGGTTACGACCTCGACGACCCACGGGTTCGAACGGCCGTGATCACCTGTCTGCTCGGCGAGGACGGCGTCACCGACCGGCTGAAGAAGTCCAGCCTGGTGAGCTCGCCGCTCGCCATCGCGACTGCCCCGGTCTTCGACCCCGAGCTCGACCGCCAGGTCGCCACCGAGGTCGTCGCCGAGCTGATCGCCCGGGTCAGCGGCAAGCGGATGGCGCTCACCGTCACCCGCCGCGTCCCGCTGCTCGGCGGTGCAGTCGGAGCGGGAGTCGACGGCTGGTCGACGTACCGGATCGGTCAGTACGCCGACAAGAGCCTCATCCGCCGGATCCGGCGGCCGATCGAGCAGTAGCCGCTGGTCAGCCCCAGTCCCAAGCACGCATCTCAGTTCCACCTCTGTCCGTTCCGGCACTCACTGTGAGCGCCGAGACTCAGCCTGGCGTCGGAGGCTTCGACCGGACAGGGACAAAGTGGTACACCGCGGCGGTCAGCTCGGGGCAGTCGTCCCGTGCGCCGCATAGACCGCTTCGGCGAGCTGGAGCTGCTCTTTGCCGTCGGCATCCCGGCCGAGTTCGAGATAGGTCTGCCCGAGGCCGGTCCTGATCCGCGCCTCGCGATCCCACAGCTCGCGGCTCACCGCGATTCCCAGGCCCTCGAGATAGGCGGCCAAGGCCTCCGGGTGGCGATCGAGATCGCCGTACGCCGCGCCCAGTTCGCACAATGCCTCGGCCAGAACTCCACGAGTGTCGTGCTCCCGGATGACGTCCACGCCGGCCAGCAGCACGTCAATCGCCAGCGCCGCCTGACCGCACTCCCGCAACGACGCACCGGCGCTGATGTGCATTCTGCACAGGACATCGGGGTTGTCCTGGACGAGAGCGATCGCGCGCTCGAACGATTCCACTTGGAGCGCGGACTCCCCAGCGCGTCCGTGGAGCATGCCGAGCGTCAGCTGCGCCCACGAGCCTTGCCCGGCGGCTTCGGGCACTCGGTCGATCAGGTCGAGGGCTTCGCGCACGTACCCGAACCCCTCCGGTACGCGATCGGCCTGCTCAAGCATGTGGGCGAGATTCACCAAGGAGCTGATCAGAAACTCCTGCTGCCCGATCAGCCGGGCGGCGTCCGTGGCCAACGCCAACTGGTCGGCGGCGGCGGAGAAGTCATTGAGCTCGCCGAGCGCGAGGCCGAGATCGAAATGGACGAGTGCCGCGCCGACCGGGTCCGATCGCAGGTCGACGACTTCGGCAGCCGCGCGGTTCACGTCGCGCCACTCCAGCCACCGCAGCCGGGAGGGGCCGAAGACGTTCATCCCGACGGCGATCCGGACCGCGAGCTGCCGATCGGACTCGGTACCCCGAGCGGCCCGCCGTACCAGGTCGACGAGTGCGGATCGGTCGGCGTCGAGCCAATCGAGGACGTCGGTGAGTTCGGTGAGATCTCGCGCAGGCTCGGCCCAGCTCGGGTCCCGCCAGGCCGCGCTCATCGGCGCCTCGCCGGCCAACTCGTCGGCCCGCCAAAGCATCGCGAGGTAGCAGTTGAGAACGCGCTCCTCAATCCTCCGCTGGTCCTCTGCACGCGCGCCTTCGCGACCGACGGCCCGGACCAGGTCGTGCAGCCGGTAGCGGTGCAGCGTCGGCGCCTCCAGCAGATGCACGTCGACCAACCGATCGAGGAGCTCCTCCGTCTCGTCGACCGTCCGCCCCAGCGCGGCAGCCGCCACCCGCAGCGAGAACTCGCCGGGATCAAGCAAAGCCAGTACGCCGAACGCTTCCGCCGCATCCCGGTCAGCCGGTACCGAGCGCAGGTCGTCGATGGACAGCGCGATCGACGCCCGCACACCCGTCTCTTGATTGGCGAGCTCGCCCAGCCGGGTGCTCGCATCGGCCAGCCGATCCGCGAGCTCCTGCACCGGTCGACCGCTCGGCAGCCGCCCGCCGGCGATGCGCAACGCGAGCGGCAGGTTCCCACAAGCGTGTACGACGGCCAGCGCCGCCTCGGGCTCGGCCGCGATCAGAGCTGCGCCGATCACTTCACCGAGCAAGTGCAGCGCCTCGTCATCGGACAACACGTCGAGCCGCAGGTGCAGCGCCCCGGCCAGTTGGTCGAGCAGGCGTCGGCTCGTGATCACCGCGGCCGATCCCGACGTACCAGGGATGAGCGGGGTGACCTGCTCCGCGTTCGCCGCATCATCCAGTACGACGAGCACTCGGCGCCCCGCGAGCGCCGTACGGTATCGGGCGGCCGCGGCAGCAAGCTCGTCCGGAATCTCCTGCGCCGGTACGCCGAGGGTCCGCAGCAGCGAGGTGAGCGCCTGCAAGGGCGGAACCGGCTCGGTCTCGCCACGCAGGTTCAGGTAGATCCGGCCGTCCGGGAACTGCGCTTCGACGAGATGCCCAACGTGGATCGCGAGCGTGGTCTTGCCGACCCCGCCCATCCCGGTCACCGCGGAGATCACGACGCTGGTCGGCCGCGCCGGCTCGCGGGTTCGCAGCAGCAGATCGGTCAGCGTCTGCACCGACTCGGCCCGGCCGACAAAGTCCGTGACGCCCGCGGGCAAGCGGTCTTGTGTCTCGGTCGGTCGCCGCGCAGCCTGCTCCAGCTCATCCCGGTCCTCGGTAGTGAGCTCAAGCGCATCCGCGAGCCTGCTCACCGTGAGCGCCCGCGGATAGCGGCGGCGGCCGATCTCGAGCGTCCGGATCGCTTCCACGCTGAGGCCGGAGGACTCGGCAAGCTGCTCCTGCGTCAGCCCGGACTCAGCACGGAACCGACGTAACAGTTCCGGCACACCACTCACGAGCCACCCGCCGTTCTCTTGGTTCGGAGCCAGCCGCGGAGATCGGCCGGGGACCACGACGGCCTGCCGACCATTCGGGCGGCCGCTCGCCGCAACGCCGCGGGCGAGCCTTCGCAGAGCTCGATCACCTCGAGCGTTGCCGCGGGATCCTGCTGCCAGCGGTCGGCGCCGACGATCTGGTGCAGCAATCGCTCCGCGTCTGCGGTGGGCAGTGCGCCGAGCTCGATGTGAACCGCCTCGTCGAGAGGCTGCCGACTCGTCACGAGGACGGTCCCAGTTGTTGCCTTAGGCACCTGTTTTGCCGACTGGACGTCGTCGAGGACGAGCAGTGCACCTTCGACGGGTCGTACCGGCTGCGACGTCATCCGGGCGTTCACGAAGATCTCGCCGTTCGGGAAGGCGACCTGGCGCGCGGCGTGCACGGCGAGCGCCGTCTTGCCGGCGCCGGCGCGGCCGGTGATCACGACCGTCCCCGGCGAGGCCAGCAGGCCGACCAGGCGCCGTACCTCGTCGGCTCGGCCAGTGAAGTCCTGGACGTCGGCGGGCAGTTCGTGTGGCACGAACTGCCGCTCCGCGCCGGCCGCGGCAGTGAATCGGGCCCGCTCGCCGGCGGCCAGACCGAGCGCATCGATCAGCAGTCGAAGCGTTTCATCGCGGGGTGACTTCCGGCGGCCGGACTCGAGACTGCGGATCGTCTCGATCCCCACGCCGGACCGCTCGGCCAGAGCTCCTTGGGTCAACTCAGCCGCGCCCCGGAACCGTCGTAGCAACTCACCGAACGAACGCGCCTGCACACCGGCTCCCATCCGTTATCCGAAGGGCCACCGGCATGCTACCCGGAGTGACTGATCAGCCCGCCAGGGCCTGCACCACTCGGCTCGGCGACGGCTTGCCGAGCTGCTCGGCCATCCAGACGCTGGTCTCGACGAGCTTGGGCAGGTCGACACCGGTGCTGATGCCGAGACCGTCGAGCTGCCAGACCAGATCCTCGGTGGCAAGGTTCCCGGTGGCGGACTCGGCGTACGGGCAACCGCCGAGGCCGCCGGCCGAGCTGTCGACGGTGGTGACGCCTTCGCGCAGCGCGGTCAGCGTGTTGGCCAGCGCCTGGCCGTAGGTGTCGTGGAAGTGCACGGCGAGCTTGTCCGGGCCGACGCCGGCCGCGCCGAACGCGCTGATCAAGGCGATCACGTGGCCGGGTGTCGCGACGCCGATCGTGTCACCGAGGGAGAGTTCGTGGCAGCCGAGGTCGACCAGCCGCGCACCCACCTTCACCACCTGATCGATCGGTACGTCGCCCTCCCACGGATCGCCGTAACACATCGACACGTAGCCGCGGACGGTCAAACCCTCGGCCAGCGCCCGCTGGACGGTCGGGGTGAACATCGCGAACTGCTCGTCGACGGTCGAGTTCAGGTTCTTCGCCGCGAACGTCTCGGTGGCGCTCGCGAAGATCGCGATCTCCCGTACGCCGGCCGCCAGCGCGCGATCGAGACCGCGTTCGTTCGGCACGAGAACGGGCGCGCGAACCTCGCCGGGCAGGTCGAGCCGGCCGAGCAGCTCGGTCGCGTCGGCGAGCTGCGGAACCCACTTCGGGTGCACGAAGCTGGTCGTCTCCACCGTCCGCAGCCCGGCCTCGACCAAGCGGCGGATGAACTCCGCCTTCACCTCGACGTCGACGATCGCCGACTCGTTCTGCAGTCCGTCCCGCGGTCCGACCTCGTAGATCGTGACCTGGTCGGGCAGTCCGCCGGCCTGCACCAGCTGCGGTGTCCGCATATGTCGCCTCCGTGCGTTCGGTGGGTTCTCCACCACAATGGCTCGTGATGACAACTCTGGCTGACATTCTGCGCGGCGTCGAAGGTGGCGTCTTCCCGGCTCCCGACCTGGGCGTGACCGTCGTCTCAGCCCCGTCCGCACGGGAGGCGTGCGTACTGGCCTTCACCGGCCACAGCGTGGTCGCGGCCGACGTCGACGCCGCCTGGGTCGCGGACCGCCTGCCGCCCGAGGATCTCGCCGCTCCCGTCTCGCCGCCGTTCCTGACTGCGCTTGGTCAGGCGACCGGGCGCCAGGCGCAGGCCCTCGACGCGATGCTGCTCGCGCCGGCGGTCGCGGACGCCGCCGTACTGGCTGGGCTCGAAGAGCTCACCAGCCGTGATCATCCTCGCGTCCGGCGCGCTTTCGAGTTCCGTGACGACGTCCGCGCGTACGTCGATCCGTACGGCGGCGTCGTGACCACCGGCCGCGGCGTGGCCGGTCGGCTGGAGTGCGCGATCGAGGTCCCGGACTCGGTGCAGGGTCAAGGACACGGGCGCCGCCTCGCGCGCGCCGCCCGCGCCTTGATCCCTGCTGACACGCACATCTGGGCGCAGATCACGCCCGGCAATGCCGCGTCGCTCCGCGCGTTCCTTGCCGCGGGCTATCGCCTCGTCGGTTCGGAGATCCTGCTTCTCTAGTAGGTCGGTTCGATCGAACGGCCTGCGCTGGTGATGGCGGTGACATTGGTCAGCGTCGTCGGCAACGCGACCCGAGGCGTCAGGGTGCCGTCCGCGCGGCGGCGCCGGGTGTAGAGCTTGCCGCCGGAGGTGGCAGTGATCTGCAGCTCGCCACCAACCGAGGACGCCGCGACCTGGTCAGCCGCGTCGCCGGTCTGGGTCGGCCACTGCCAGCTGCCGTCGGTGTGCTGGATCGCGTAGTACAGCTGGCCGCCGGCGGCGATCACGACCATCATCTCGTCGCCGACCACAGTCACCGCCACGGACGTGATACCTGCCAGCGTGACGAACAGGTTCCGCGAACTCCAACTGCCGCTGGCATTGCGCACGCGATGGTAGATGCGGCCGGAACCTTCGACCTGGATCAGGTGGAAGGTGCTGTGGAATTCTGTGGCTGCCACCAGGTTCGCGGCGTCGCCGAGCCGGTTCGGTCCGTCCCAGCGACCGTCGGCGTACTGCATCGTGTGGTAGACGACTCCACCCGACGCGAACGCCACCTGCAGGCTGCCGACCACTACCGCGGCCGTCATGGACGACACTGCATTCAGCCCACCGAAGAGGTTCCGGCTGCCCCAACTGCCGTCGACGGCGCGCACTCGGTGGTAGATCGCGTCACCGGTCATCTCCATGACGTCCAGCGCGCCGTTGCGCTCGGCCGCCGCGACGAGGCGGGCCGGGCCGCCCAGTGAGTTCAGTTCTGTCCAGGCTCCGCCGACCTGCTGGATCCCGTGATGCACGCCGGTCTCCGTCGCCACGACGAGCTGCAGTTGCGGATCGAGCGACGTACCGGTGGAGTCGAGTCGGTAGAGCGCGGCAGCGCCAGGGGCCAGCGAGACCGAGAGCGAGGCCGGGCTCGGCTGTGCCGTATAGGTCCTGGTCTCCGGGTCGAAGCGCGAGACGCCGGAGACCGTGGTGGTGTCGAGGTTGAGGGTGGCCTGCGCAGAGGTCGCGTGGGACCAGTTCGCCACCCACAACCACCTGGTCAGCGGCTTGCGATCCTTGCTGCGGAACGTGCCGAGCACGACCGGGCTGCCGCTGGTGCTGGTCACGAACCTGTCCGGTGTGAACGGCTCCGCGTTCGGCGGGACCGACCCGTTCGCGTGCACCACCCGCTCCGACACGAGCGGCTTGAGCTGGGAACCGGCCGGCGCGAGCCAGCTCTTGTTGAGCGTCGTGGCGTAGTCGTAGAGCGGCGACCGATTGCCCTCGTAGTCGATCAGGGCCGCGCCGTAGGTCGGGGGCGGTTCTGGCGACCAGTAGCAGAAGTACTGGATGCCCTTGCAGCCGTAAGCCAAGCTGACGTTGACCTGCCAGGCCAGCTCGGCGGCCGACGGCGAGCGATAGCTCCAGTGCGGGACCGACAAGATGTAGATCCAGGTCGGTACGCCGGCGCCCAGACCGGCCGCGCGGAACTCCCGCCATTCGCCGCAGTAGTTGGCGTGGTCCGTGCCGTTGTCGTTCAAGGGATAGCGGTCGTACGACAGCATGTCCGGGCGGACGACGCCGACGAACTCGTGGATGTACTCGCGCCAGGACCCCTGGTCGGGAAGCAGGTTGATGTTCAGCAGCAGGTCCGGGGACAACTCACGCAGGGTCGCCGAGCCGGTGCCGAGGTCGGGAAACTTCGAGGTGTTCGCCGGTTCGTCGTCCAGCCGGAAGCCGGCGAACGATGGGTGCCGAAGGTACTCCGCACGCCGCTCGATCGCTTCCTTGGGCCAGTTGACGACAATCGCCTTCAGCCCGACCTGATCGGTGAGTTCCAGCGTGGAATGCACCGTCTCCGGGGTTTCGTCTTCCGGTTTCGAGCTGCCGTTGCCGACGAAGGAGAACGTGAAGCCGGCATCCTTCATCTCCTGGAAACGCTCCAGCAGATTGAACCTGCGTTGCATCGACGGCGGCCAGAAGGCGCCGATCGGGAATTCCGGTCCGGACAGGATCGGCAACGCCGAGCGCGGCGCGGCTACCGCTTGGGTTGTTCGGGCCAGAGCTTTGGTGGCGGGCAGGAAGGGCACGAGGCCGGCCGCGGCGGCGAGCTTGAGTACTCCGCGGCGGCCCATCGTCGGCGGGGTCATGGATCGCATTCGAGCACGCCGGCGATGATCGAACTACCGCTGCAATTCCGGTCGAACAGTTGTTGCCATGGGTTAATCGCGGTGGTACGTCCGGGCTTTGCCGGCGTAGAACGTGCCTCGGTAGTGGCCGTGGATGATCTCGGCCTCGTAGCCGTCGAGTTCGGGGGCGCCGAGGTCGCGGGCGACGGCGAGTTCGGCGTGGGCGTCGTACGGGACGCGGACGAACTGGATCGAGAAGGGCGCCTTGGGGTCGTCGGCGCCTTCGAGGATCGTGTAGACCGGCGTCGGGTCGTTCAGGCTGTTGCCGACCGAGCCGACGTTGATCAGCGTGCGGCCGAGATCGCATTCGTAGTAGGCGTCGTGGGTGTCGCCGTACGCGACGACGGTGGGCAGCGGGCCGTCGCCGGTCGCCGGGGTGTTCTCGAACATGCCCAGGTACGCCGTCTCGTCGTGGTCGAAGTAGACGCGGCGGTGCACGGAGGTCGCGGACGCGTGGAAGATGCGGATCTGCCGGCCGCTGAGCCGGAAGTCGTGGCAGAACGGGAGACTGCGCAGCCAGACGTGCTGGTCCGGGCGGAGCTCCTCTCGCCACCAGAGCATGCTTCCGCCGGCCGGGTATTCGCGGTCGGGGTCGGGGAGGAAGTCGTCCCAGTTGCCTTGGATGTTCACCTCGCAGACCTCCCGGCAGCGGTCCACCACCGCCTGCCCCCGCGGACCCTTGCCGACATAGTCGCCGAGGTTGAAGATCCGCGTGATACCGCGGGCCGCGATGTCGGCCAGGACCGCTTCAAGTGCGGTGAGGTTGCCGTGGACGTCCGAGATGAGGGCGATCCGCTCGAGGTGCATGCGCGCCATCGTTCAAGGCCCGGCCGCGCCACGGCAAATCGTTTCTCATCGATCACCAACCGCCTGAGGGGCCGTCGTAGTTGGCCGAACTGGTGCCGGTGGTTGCGTAGGTCCGGGATGGTGCGCCGCCGGATGCTCCCGACGGGCCTCCTCCTGAGGAACCGCCTTGCGAACCGCCGCCGCCGTAGGAGCCCCCGCCGCCGTACGAGCCGCCGCCGCCTGACGCGCCGCCATATGAGCCTCCGCCCGACGCGCCACCGCTCGACGAGCTACCGCGGGAACCGCCACCGCGGGAACCGCCACCGCGGGAACCGCCACCGCGGGAACCGCCTCCGCGCGATCCGCTGGGGCCGAAGGAACTCGGGGTGCTGCCACCGCCGCCGCCTTCGCCGCTCGAGTGTGCGGCGGCTCCGGCGAGCGCACCGCCGGCTTTGCGGGCCGCCGTGACGGCCGCGCCTGCAGCGCCCATGCCTGCACCGACCGTGCGGGCACCCGACGCACCGCCACCCGCCCCACCGCCCGCGGCGCCACCGCCGGAGGCGCCGCCTGAACCGAGGCGGGCGCGGCCGACGTTGACGGCGCCGGTCGCGAGACCGCCGGGGTCGGCGACCGAGCTGCCCATCGCGGCGCTGCCGCCGGCGACGGCCGCGGTGAGCGGTACGGCGAAGCGCAGCAGCGCGGGTAGTGCGAAGACGGCGAGCATCAGCATCATGATTCCGGTCATCGCCTGCACCAACTGGTTGTCGCTGGGCAACATCGCGGACTGGTTGAGCTTCATCGCCGCCGCGTAGATCAGCGCGGCGGCGGGCTTGTACGCGATGAAGGCGAGCGACCAACCGCAGAACTTGCGGAACCACGTCCGGCCGACCTCGGTGTTGGTCGCGGCGGCCGCGAGCGGGAAGGTGCCGGCGAGCAGCACCAGCATCGCGGACCGGATCAGCAGCAACAGGATCTGGATCACCGACGCGCACATCACCGAGACCGTCACGCACAGGGCGAGGATGACCTGCCCGGTGGCGACGCCGAGCTGGGTGAACGAACCGTTCGCGACGATCGAGTTCAGACCGGCCTCGACGTTCCCGCCGGAGGCCTGCGCCACGATGTCGTGAGCGAACCCGTCGGACCATTCGGTCAGCAACTGAAGCACCGCCGCCCCCGCGCCACAGACCAGCACGAACGTCATCATTGCCTTGAGCAACTCTTGGATCGGCTTGGCGCGTTGCTCCCAGGCGGTTCGCGCACCGGCGATCAGGATCGCGAGGGTGAAGATCGCCGCGACGACGGGGACGGTGCTGTGCTGCAGGTACTCGACCGGGCCGCTGTTCTTCCAGCCGCCCGCGTTGGTCGCGATCGTTGCGTCCGGCACCTTCAGCCAGAGTGTCGCCATCGAATGCATGGAGTCGAGCGCGGCCTGGCTGGCCTGGTGCAGCAGCGAGTCCAGGCTCGACGTCGCGACCGAGACGAAACCCTGCTTGATCTGACAGCCGATCTCGAGCTTCCCGCACATCAGAGACCACTCCACTTCACGAAGTCGGCGAGGTTGCGAACCTGGGCGAACGGCGCCCCGACGGCGGCACCCGGCGACGGTGGCTGCAGCCGCCAGTCGTGGTCGTGCCAGACCATCGTGAGCGTGAGACTCATGTACTGCGCCTCGACCGGTACGGCGAGCATCACCGTCACCTGATCGCGGTTAGCGGCGATGACGCGGTACCCGGCGAGTTGAGTCGCCTCGGAGGCGGTCGACGGCGACTCCTTGGCGGTCTGTCGCAGAAGCTCGTCGGTGTCCGGTCCAGGCACCATCAGCTTGCGAGCGCTGGCGGCGAGCTTGGTCGGATCGCCGAGCGCCGCCAGCACGTTGTACGCCGCGAACACCGCACCCGTCGGCGAATGCGCGAAACACCGCCGGAACCCGTCGGAGTCCGTCACCGCCGGCCCGAACTGCGCCGACCGAGGAACAACCACCCGCCGACTCACCTCCCACCCATCCACCGCAGGTCCCGTGGCAGGAACCGCCTGATCGCCAGTGGGGAGAGCACAGGTGGAACGGGAGGGGCGGGGGCACGCCCCAGAGCCGCCGGAGGTGGAACCAGCCGGGTCGCCCGAGCCGGAGCAGCTGGCGTCGGGAGTTGCTGGGCTGGCTGCCGTTCGCCGAGCCTCGCCCGGCGCGGCTGCGGCGGGGTTGGCGAGAGTGGTGGTGGCGGGGCCCGCCGGGCCGGCGACGAGCAGCACCACGCCGCAGGTGACGACCGCCGCGATCACGATGCAGGCCGCGACGAAGCCTGGGCCGAACGGTGTGGTGCTCTCGTTGTCGCTCATCCGCGTCCCCGATCCGAAGCTGAAAACCTGCTGGACCAAGGCTTGCAAAAATCGCCCGACCGCCGCGGAAGTTATCCACAGGCACCCGGCGAAGCGGTCTGGACAGGTGCTCGGTTACGCTCAGAACAGCGCTGATCGACCGGCGATCTGTAGCCAAAAGGTCACCCCGTGTAGCGAAGTGAACTAGTCAGCTACTAGAGTCCGCGCATGACCATCGCGCCTTCGCTTTGCTCGCCCCTAGCGCTCGCCGATGCAGAACCCACCCGCGCCGCGGAACCCTGGGAAAGCGACGTGATCACGGCTTATGGCCTGCTGCGCGAGGCAGCGGCCGAGCTCGATCAACTGATGCGTCACTCTCTCAAGCGCAGTGGTCTGCAAATGGCAATGTTCGAACTGTTGCTGCGGCTGGCCCGCAGTCACGGGGAGAAGCAGCGTTTGACCTCCCTGGCCAGGGAGCTGACCGTCACCACCGGCGGCATCACCCGGCTCGTGGACCGTGCCGAGAACCTCGGCCTGGTTCGTCGCGAGCCGTGTCCCGACGACGCCCGCGGTTCGTACGCGGTGCTCACCGAGGAGGGGAAGCGGCGGCTGCGCGAAGCACTGCCGGATCACCTCCTGGAGATCGACAGCCTGTGGATGTCGCAGCTGTCCGACGACCGCGACGTCGTGCTCGGCAAACTGCGCCGGGTCCGGGACAACGCACGCCGCTGGCCGAACGGCCGGCCCGCGCTCTAGGCGAGCAGTACCAGCAACGACAACTTCAACGGATTACCCGGAACTAACGGATGGGGCGCTCGGCTGGTGTCGGGCGCCCCTCCGCGTCAAGGTTGAGATGTGAATCAACAGCTGGCCGAGCGCGAGCAACAGACCGAACGCCACGCGGACGGCCGGCGCGCGACCCGATGGCGTGGCGCGCTCGGCGGCGTACTGGCTGCCTTGGCCGGTCTCGCGGCCGGCAGTGTCGCGGCCGGCCTACTCGGTACGTCGCAGACTCCCGTGGTCGCGATCGGTTCGGCGTTCATCGACCGAGTGCCGCCGTGGCTGAAGGAACTCGCGATCGCCTGGTTCGGTACGCACGACAAGACCGCACTCCGAACCGGCATCCTGATCGTCCTGCTCGCACTGGCCGCGGTCGGCGGCGTCCTTGCGGTACGCCGGTACTGGGCCGGCGCGCTCGTGGTCGTCGTACTGGCCGGCGCAGCGGTCGCCGCCGCGATGACGCGCGCGGACTCGGGGCAGACGGGGTTCTTGCCATCGGCCGTCGCCGGGCTCGTGGCACTCGGGGTGCTGCGCCTGTACACCTCACGGCTGGAACCGCTGCTCGACTTCCCGGACGACGACGTCAGCCGCCGAGGCTTCCTGCAACTGTCCGCCGGTGTCGCGATCGGCACGGTCGCGATCGGGGCACTGGGTCGCGTGATCGGCGGCAGCCGGACCGCCGTGGCCGATGCGCGCAAAAGCCTGAACCTGCCCAAGCCGCCGTCGCTGGTCCCACCGGCCGGTGTCCAGGCCGACGGCGCAACCCCGTGGGCCACGCCCAACGAGGACTTCTATCGCATCGACACCGCGCTCGCGGTGCCGCAGATCATGCCGTCGGACTGGAAGCTGCGGATCCACGGCATGGTCGACAAAGAGCTCAACCTCACCTTCGACGACCTGCTGAAACGCCAGGTGCTGCACAAGTGGGTCACGCTGACCTGCGTCAGCAACGAGGTCGGCGGCGACCTGATTGGGAACGCCTTGTGGTCAGGCGTCCTGCTCAAGGACCTTCTCGAAGAAGCAGGTCCCTCGAAGGACGCCGACGCGATCCAGTCGACGTCAAAGGACGGCTTCACGGCCGGTACGCCGCTCAGCACGCTGCTCGACGATCGCCAGGCGATGCTCGCGTTCGCGATGAACGGTGAGCCGCTGCCGGTGGAACACGGGTTCCCGGTGCGGATCGTCGTACCGGGTCTGTACGGCTATGTGTCGGCGACGAAGTGGCTGGTCGATATCGAGGTGACCCGGTTCGACCGGTTCGAGGCGTACTGGACGCCGCGCGGCTGGTCGGAGCTCGGTCCGATCAAGCTGTCGTCGCGGATCGACGTACCGCTGGGCAAGAAAGTGACCGCGGGCCCGGTGACGGTGGCCGGCGTGGCGTGGGACCAGCATGTCGGGGTGTCGAAGGTCGAGGTCCGCGTCGATGGTGGCCCTTGGCAACAAACCACGCTCGCCGCGGACGGGTCGATCGACACCTGGCGGCAGTGGCACTGGACCTGGGACGCGCCGCGCGGGACGCACATCCTGCAGGTCCGCGCAGTCGACGGGAAAGGCACCCCGCAGGTCGAGGCGTCCGCGCCACCGGCTCCGGACGGCTCGACCGGACTGCACACGATCAGTGTGAAGGTCGACTGACCGCGTCCAGCACGATCGGCAGAAAGGCGTGCTCCAGCGAGCCCGGCGAGACCTTGCCGGGCTCGAGCAGGCTCTGCGATCGCGCACCCTCGTGCACCGCGATCACCAGGCGCACGAACTGCTCGGCCGGCACGCTGAACTGCAGGTGACTCGCAGCCGAAATCTCCTCGACCAACCGGGTCAGGCTGGCCCGAAACATCGCGCGCTGCTCATTCAGCGCCCGCGCCGCGTCGGGATTGCGCAACGCGTGCAAAGTGAACTCTGTCGAGATCAGATGCCATTGCCGCTGATCGCCGATAGCCTCGTCGAGCAACCCCAGGATGGCGTCGAGCAGCGTGCCGGGCTGGTTCGCCAGCTCGGGCAGTAGCGCCTCGATCTGCTCGAGCAGCCGGTCGGTCGTTGCCTGGAACAACGAGAGCACCAACTCGTCCTTCGAGGTGAAGTTCGAGTAGAACGCGCCCCGGGTGAAACCTGCCTGGTCACAGATGTCCTCCACGGAGGCACCGGCGAAGCCCCGCTCGGCGAAGACTTCGAGCGCGCCTGCCAGGAGGCGGGCCCGAGTGGCGGTACGACTGCGCTTGGGTGGTTCCATAGGAGTAGGATACAGTTCTGTATTGAATACACAACCGTATTGAACGGGGAAGAGAATGCAGCTCGAGGCCGTCGGAGTCAGCGTGTTCGGTCCGCACGCCCCGATGCTGACCGGTACGTCGGTGTCGGTCGACGAGAAGCAGGTCATCCTGCTGACCGGCTACCCCGGCCCCGGGCACGTTGCTGCCGCACTGGCTCTCTCCGGGCGCCTCAAGCCGGACACCGGCGAAGTCACCCTGCAGGGCTCCTCGGACCCCGCAGTACTGCGTCGCCGGGTCGCTGTGGTCGACGCACCGGGAATCACCGAGCCGGACGACGCACTGCCCGTTCAGACGGTTGTCGGCGAGGAGCTGGCCATGGCGGGTCACAAAGCCGGCCGGAAGGCCGTGCTGGAGTGGCTGAGCGAGCATGGCGCCGCTGAGCACGCCGACAAGCGCTTCGAGCACCTGCCGGTCGCTGCCCGCACCAGACTGCTCGCCGAGCTGACGGTCGCGCGACCGGACGTGAAGGTCGTCATTCTGACCATGCCGGACCGGCATGGCGGCGATCCGCACGAGTGGTACGCGCTCGGTCAGGAGCTGGCCGACCGTGGCTACGCGGTCCTGATCACGTGCGCGGACACCTCCGCCCGGTTGCTCGACGTACCCGCAGAACAAGTTGAGGAGATGAAGGCGTGACCGCGCTCCGGATGGCCCTGAGTGAGCTGCGGCGGCTGACCGCCGGCCGGCTGCCCAAGCTGGCCGTGGTGGCCCTGCTGATGGTCCCGGTCCTGTACGGCGGCCTCTACCTCTACGCGAACCACGATCCGTACAGCAGGCTGAACCAGATCCCCACCGCGGTCGTGGTGGAGGACGAGGGGACGACGCTGGCGACCGGCGAGAAGCTGAACGTCGGGCCGCAGGTGGCCGACGAGCTGGTGAAGTCGAAGAGCTTCGACTGGCACCGGGTCGACCGGGCCGCGGCGACCAAGGGAGTCTCGGACGGCAAGTACGAGTTCGCCCTGGTGCTGCCGAAGTCGTTCTCTTCAGACCTGGCCTCCAGCGCGGAGTTCCAGCCGCGGCAGGCGAACCTCGAACTGCTCACCAACGACGCCAACAACTACATCGCGCACACCATCGCCAACCAGGTCGTCGCTCAGGTCACCAAGACCGTCGCCTCGCAGGTGAGCGAGACCGCGGCGAGCAAGCTGCTGGCCGGCTACAACACCATCCACGGTCAGATCAGCCAGGCCGCTTCCGGCGCTGCGCAGCTCCAGAACGGGCTGACGTCCGCGTCCACTGGCGTTGGCAAGCTGCAGAGTGGTGCGAGCCAGCTCAACACTGCACAGCAGCAACTGTCGGCCGGTGCGACCAAGCTGGCCGCAGGTACCGGACAGGCGAAGCAGGGCGCGGCGAAGCTCGCCACTGGCGCTGACCAGCTCAGCGACGGCCTGGGCACGCTGAAGTCCAAGACCGCGAGCCTGCCGAAGCAGACCAAGGCGCTGGCGAACGGCGCTGACCAGGTGGCCGACGGCAACGAGAAGATCGCCGGAGTGGGCCGGCAGGTCGCCACTGCGTCGAGCGCTCTGGTCAAGGACCTCAAGGCGTTCGACAAGACTCTGGCCGCTCGCTTGAAGGCACAGGGGCTGAGCAACCACCAGATCAACGTCATCCTGTCCGAGACCGCCAAGCTGCGCGGTCCGGTCCTGCGGGCGAACACCAAGATCCAGTCGACCTCCACTCAGCTCAACCAGCTCGCCGGTGGCGCACGCAAGGTCTCCAACGGAGCTGCCCAACTCGCCAAGGCCACGCCGGCTCTGACCAACGGCATCAGCGCGGCAGCCAACGGCGCCAAGCAGCTCGACAACGGAGCGGGTCAGCTGAGCTCTGGACTGACCACGCTGCAGTCCGGCGCGCAGCAACTTGCGGCCGGTGAGAAGCAGGCGGTGGCCGGGCAGGGCCAGCTCCTGACCGGGGTGAACAGCCTGGCCGACGGCATGACCAAGCTGAAGAACGGCTCGGCCCAGCTGAACAGCGGGCTGCAGAAGGGCGTCAAGGAGATCCCCAACCCGAGCGCGGCGCAGCGCAAGGCCACCGCCGAGACGCTGGGCGCACCGGTCACCCTGCAGAACGTCTCGCAGGCGAGTGCCGAGAGCTACGGCGCCGGGCTGGCTCCGTTCTTCCTCTGCCTGGCCTGCTGGATCGGCGCCTACGTACTCTTCCTGCTGGTGCGGCCGCTCTCCCCGCGCGCTCTGGCCGGGCTGCAGTCGCCGTTCCGGGTGGCGCTCGGCGGCTGGTTGCCGCCTGCTCTGTTCGGCGCGATCCAGGCGACGCTGGTGTTCACCGCGGTGACTCTCGGACTCGGCATCCACGCGGCACACCCGTGGCTGACGGTCGGCTTCCTGATCCTGACCTCGGTGACCTTCGTCGCGATCCTGCACGCGCTGGCCTCGTGGTTCGGTGCCATCGGCAAGTTCCTCGGTCTGGTGATGATGGTGATCCAGCTGGTCAGTGCGGGCGGCACGTTCCCGTGGCAGACCATCCCGGCGCCGCTCTACTTCTTCCACCACGCGCTGCCGATGAGCTACGCGATCGACGGCGTCCGGCACCTGATGTACGGCGGCTCCACCGCATCGCTCGGCAAGGACCTGCTGGCCCTGGCCGCCTGGTTCGCAGTGGCACTGGGCGCGTCTACGCTGGCTGCGCGCAAGCAGCGGGTGTGGCCGGCCAAGAAGCTTCAGCCGGAGCTCGCGCTCTGACGGGAGAGTTTGGATGAGGCCTACACAGGACGACGTCCTCGGATACTTCGACACACTGTCGAACTGGGGACGCTGGGGCGACGACGACGAGCGCGGCACGCTGAACCACATCACCGACGAGGTCCGGCTGGCCGCAGCACGGGCCGTGCGCCACGGCAAAAGCGTCTCGTGTGGCTGGGAGATCGGCGTACCGGGTGAGATGGAGCGGGCGACCAATGTCTGCCCGTGCGCGGTGGAGATGCCCGGTGCCGAGCACATGCCGCAGCTGTTTCAGAACGACCGGCGCTGGGGCTTCTCGAACGAGCGCCTCGGCATCATGTTCCACGGCAACACGATCACCCACCTGGACTCGCCGTGCCATCTGTTCTGGGACGGCAAGACGTACAACGGGCGGTCGCACTCGATGGTCGACGCCGAGACCGGTTCGGCCTGGGCGGCCGTCACTGCGGCTGCGGACGGGATAGTCACGCGTGGCGTGCTGCTGGATGTTGCGGCAGTTCGCGAGGTGCCGTGGCTGGAGCCGGGTGAGGGTGTCTACCCTGAGGACCTCGAGGCGGCTGAGCGTCGCCAGGGCGTGCGGGTGCAGTCCGGTGACGCGGTGCTCCTGAGGACTGGCTACGGCCGCGCGCGGCACGAGGCCGGGCCTAGTGGTGGCATCACTCAGGCCGGCTGGCACGCGTCGTGCCTGCCGTGGTTGCAGGAGCGAGAGGTCGCGCTGATCGGCGCCGACACTCCCCAGGACGTGCAGCCGTCCGGGTATGACGACGTACTGATGCCGGTGCACGCGGTGAGCCTGGTCGCGATGGGCCTGTGGATGCTCGACAACTGCGACCTGGAGCAGTGCGCGTCGACAGCTGCCGAGCTCGGCCAGTGGGATTTCCAGCTCGCCGTGGCACCAGTCCGCTTCGCCGGTACGTCGGGCAGTCCGGTCAACCCGATCGCCACCTTCTAAGCGTTCACGAAGGCCGCCGTCTCGGTCAGCAGCTGACTGGTCGCCGGCTGGTCGAAGTACGTGATGAGCGCTTCGTACACACCCGCCTCGGCCGCGGCCGGATCGACGACGTACCCGAAGTAGCCATCGGTGTAGCCGACCACTCGCGTGATCGGATGGCTGCTCTTCTCCTGCAGGGTGGCGCCGTGCAGAGCGAACAGCTCGACTGGCAGGTTGATCCAGCAGACATCGCCCATGGTGACCACGCTGACCGGGAGCTCGAGTTCGGCCGGCAATGCGACCGCAGTCATCAATGCCTGCCCTCTGGCGCCGTCCAGGCGAGTCTGCGCCATCCTGGCCGACGGATCGTCCATGCCACTCCGCGCAGCGCTCTCAGCCGTCCTGACGATGGCAGCGGTGTCGTCGGCGGGAGGTAGCGACCGCACCGGCAGCCGGACCGTCGTACGGCGGATGCTGGGGGCAGCCGAAGGTAGTGCGAGCCCCGGCTCAGCCAGCGCCTCCTTGACTCGTGTTGCGAGCAGCTCACCCAGCCTGGTGACCTCAGCCGCACCACGTCCCTGCCGAGTGAACCGCGGGCTCACATCACCCGCCGCACCCTGCAGATAGCCGACGACAGTCGGTCTGAGCGCAGCTCTGGCCGCACCGGGCCAGTCCGCCGACCACAGCAAGTTCTCCGGCCCGTACGTCGTCGGATGGCACGCGAAGTCCAGCAGAACGGCCTCCAGCGCACCAGCCGGCGAATGCAACGCGAGCACACCAGCCGTGTTGTCGTGCGGACCGTCCTGCCGGTGCCGGTTGGTCCCGACGCCGGTCACCTCGACCGACCGCCACGACGCCACCACCGCCCGCCGATCCAGTACGGCGTTCGCCACCGCAGCGGTGAGTGGTTCGTACAGCTCGGCCTCACGCTCGGCCGGAATGACCGGATGGATCTGCCCGGTCCATCCGCTCGGACCGGAGTGCGTGTGCGACGCCGACACCACCACGTGCTCGGCCGGGATGCCTGCTGCCTGCGATGCCGCCGCGGACAGTTCGGCGGTCAGCTCAGCGCCGACCGCGATCGCGTCCAGGGTCAACCACAGCACGCCGGGGTCGTCCGCCGTACTGAGCCAGATGATGGTGGCGTGCAGTGGATCGGCCGTACCGGTCGCGGGACCGGTGCGGGCGGCGTACCCGTCCAGGTGGTGACCTGGCGGTGGTGTGACGTCCAGGGACGTCGCGGCGAGCATCAGTTCCGTCACTTCAGGGCTCCTGCGGTCATACCGGCACTGATCTGCCGATGAAAGGCAAGGTAGACCGCGAGGACCGGGAGGATCGAGATGGTGAGCCCGGCGAACAGTCCCGAGTAGTCCGAGTGGTACCCCTGGGTCACCGCGAGGTTCGCCAACCCCTGGGTGACCAGGTAGCGGTTCTCGTCGGTGTTCAGCACCAGCGGCAGCAGGTATTCGTTCCACATGCCGAGGAACTGGAAGATGCCGATGCTGACCAGCCCCGGCCGGGCCAGCGGCAGCATGATGCGGAACAACACACCCCAGTGCGAGCAGCCGTCGACGAGCGCGGCCTCGGCGAGCTCCTTGGACTGGGTCTTGAAGAACGCGGTCAGGAAGAAGACCGAGAACGACATCCCGCCGGTGGCGTAGACCAGGATCAGGCCGAGGTAGCTGTTCATCAGTCCGAGGTTCTGGACGACGAAGAACAGCGGCACCAGGGCCATGAAGCCGGGGAACACCATGCCGCCGACGAAGACGTAGTACAGGGCTTTGCTGCCCGGGAACTCGAACTGCGCCAGCACGTAGGCGACCGCCGCCGACAGCAGCAGGCAGAGTACGACGCCGCAGGTCACCACGACCACACTGTTGAAGAAGTAGCGGCCGATGTGCGACTCGCTCCAGGCTCGGGAGAAGTTGTCCCAGTGCCACACCGCCGGAAACTGCCACGGGCTCTGGAAGATCTCCGAGTCGGTCTTGAACGAGCTCACCACCGACCAGAGCAGGGGGAACAGCACCATCGCGCCCCACACCAGCGCGAAGCCCTGGGTCAGGCCGCCGAACACGTGGCCGGTCCGCGTGCGGGTCATCGAACGCACCCCCTCAGTAGACGACCCGCTCGCGGCGGGTCAGCCGGAACGTGAGCACGGTCAGGATCATGTTCAGCGCGAACAGCGTCACGCCGATCGCGGAGGCGTACCCGAACCTCCCGTACGTGAACGCGTTCGTGTACATGTACAGCGAGATCACCTGGGTCGCGTTGTTCGGTCCGCCGGAGCCGACCGAGAGCACCTTGATCAGCGCGAACTGGTCGAGCGCCCCGATCACCAGGAACGCGATCGCGACCTGCACGGTGTTCCAGATCAGCGGCAGCGTGATCCGGAAGAACGCCTGGATCGAGTTCGCGCCGTCCAGCAGGGCCGCCTCGTAGAGCTCCTTCGGGATCGCCGCCATCGCCGCGGTGAACAGCACCACGTAGAACCCGACTCCGGCCCAGACCACCACGGCCATGATCGAGCCGAGCGCGGTGTCGCCGTCGCCCAGCCAGGACTGGGCGAGCGCGTCCAGACCGACGCCGCGCAGGAACCCGTTCAGCAGGCCGCTGCGCGGTTCGAAGATGAACTGCCAGAGCACGCCGACGACCGCGATCGACAGCACCGCCGGGAAGAAGTACACGATCTTGTAGAACGTCGCGCCCCGGATGCCGCCGCGGTGGTTGAGCACCGCGGAGAAGAACAGCGACAGCGTGATGATGATGGTCGGCAGACTGACCAGCAGGAACAGGTTGTGCCGCAACGCCGTCCAGAAGATCGCGTCGTGGAACAACGCGACGAAGTTGTCGAACCCGATGTAGGTGTACGTCGCCGACAGGCCTTCCCAGTCGGTGAACGCGATCGGGAAGGCCTGCACGTACGGCGAGACCACGAACACGGCGTACAGGCCGAGCGGGATCAGCAGCAGACCGATGACGAAGCGGTACTTGCCGTGGTGCATGTCAGACGTGGTACTTCTTGATCGACGGGTCCTTCGCGGTCTCGTCGGCGTACTTCTGCATCTGCTTGCTCCACTCGTCCGGCGTGACCTCGCGGTTCATCAGCGCGGCCATCGCGTTGTCGGAGCTGTCCAGCAGCTTCTTGTACCAGTTGCGGAACTTGAAGTCGGCGAACATGTTGGTGCCGGCGGCCGTTATCACGTCCTGCATCGACTGCGCGGCGTGGCTCAGCTTCACCCCGTCGGTCCCGCCCTTCACCACGACCGGCGAGTTGGTCAGCTGGGCGAAGTTCTGCATGCACTTCTTCGACAAGATGATCCGCAGCAGCTCGATGCCGCCCTGCGGGTTCTTCGCCTGCGCGGGCACGATCAGCGCGCCGCCGGGACCACCGGTCACCGTCTCGAACGGCGCCTTGTCGTCCTTGGACCAGCCCGGCACCGGCGCCATCGTCATCGCGAAGTCCTTCGGCGCGTCCTGGCCGGACTCGTTCTCCAGCCAGCCGCCGCAGGGGATGAAGACCGCCTGGCCCTTGGCCCAGAAGGCCTGCGACTGCTTGTGGTCGATGGCCTGTGAGCCCTCCAGCAGATAGCCCTTCGCGGCCAGCTCCTGGTAACCCTCGGCGGCCTGGATCAGCGCGGGATCACGCCAGGCGTTCGGCTCCAGGTTGTCGAGCCGCGTCTTCAGCTCCGGCCCGGCCGCCTTGTACGCCGTCATCAGCATCGGGACGGTCAGATACCCGGGGTACTTGCCCTGGTAGGTCCACGGCGCGATCTTGGTCGACTTCTTGATCTCGGCGCAGAGGGCGAGCATCTCCGGCCAGGTCTTCGGGTAGACCCAGCCGTGCTCGTCCATCAGCTTCTGGCTGAACCAGATGCCGCCGGTGCCGATCACGTACGGCATCTCGTACTTGACGCCGTCGTAGACGCCGGCCTCGGCCACGCCCGGCAGCAGGGTGTCCTTGAACTTCACGCCGGGCTGGTCGTAGGCCTCCATCTCGAGCAGCGCGCCGATGTCCATGACCTGCTTCTTCGCGGCCAGCGCCGCGCCGTCCAGACCGACGTTCTCGATCAGGTCCGGCGGGTTGCCCTGAATGAACCGGGGCTGCAACTGCTGCTGGAGCTGCTGACCGCTGGTCAGCTTCACCGCCGCCTGCGGAAACTCCTTGCGGTACAGGTCGAGCGGCATCTCGGTCCACTTCTTCCCGTACCCGCCGTCGAAGTTGAAGAACTCCAGCGGTTTCGTGCCGTCGACCTTCGCACCGAGCGCCGGGGGCGCGGACTTTTCAACGACCGGCTTCGCACAGGACGCCAGCGCGGCCACGGCGGGCGCCGCCAGCGCGACGCGGAGAAGGGTTCGGCGGTCGACGTGGGCGTCTGTGCTCATGGGACGCGTCCTCTCCAGGGGATGGGTTGGGACATGGATACGCCCGCGCGACGGCACTGCGGAAGGGGATTCGACCTGCATCGACAAGGTGGAGTAGACCACTCTGATGCGTTATGACGTGCTGATCGCGCTCACCAGACGGGCTGTGATGTCCATCGGATTCGTGATCGCGTAACCGACCACGACGGCGTACGCCCCCGCATCGCAGACTGCGCGCACGTCCTCCGGCGTCCGAACCCTGCCTTCGGCAACGACCGGGCAATCGAGCTTGGCGGCCAGCTGCCGGACCAGCTCGACGTCTGGTCCGCTCGGAGTGTGGCCATTGGTATAGCCGGACAAGGTCGACGCGACCATGTCGGCACCTGCGGCGCGGGCCGCGATACCGGCTTCGACGGTGTCCACGTCGGCAAGAACCGGTACGCCGAGTTCGGCGTGGATGCGGGCGATCTGCTGGTCCAGGCGTTGTCCGTCCGGACGTGGTCGCAGGGTGCCGTCGAGGGCGATCAGGTCGGCACCGGCTTCGACGATGCCGATCGCGGACTCGAAGGTCGGCGTGATGAAGACGCCGGCCGGGTCACCGAGCTTGTTGATCCCGATGATCGGGAGGTCGGTGACCGCGCGGATGGCGGCGACATCGGCGGCGCCGTTGGCACGGATCGCGCCCGCTCCACCGGCTTCGGCGGCGCGGGCCATTAGCGCCATCGACTCCGGAGCGTGCAACGGATTGCCGGGGGCAGACTGGCAGGACACCACCAAGGTGCCCGGGGCGAGAACTGTCATTGTTTCCTCTGGATCACGGTCAGGGCGGTGTATGGGCCGAGCTCGGCGGTGGCTAGTCGCTCGGCGCCGTCCAGTGCGTTGCCGGCGGCGGGGACGAGGTCGGCGCGTGTGGAGAGCGCTGCGCGGACTGGTGCGAGCAACTGTTCACCAGCACCGGCGAAGAGCCCGCCGACACAGGCGACCGGGACCGGCCCTGTGCCGATCAGTTTGCCCACCGCAGCGTCAATCGTCTCGGCGATATCTCTCGCTGCGGCTTCTAGGATGCCTTGGGCAACGACATCACCTTCGGCGGCACACCGCAGTACGTCGGGTGCGAAGCGAGCCACGTCGTCGACCAGAGTCGGCGAACGGTAGTAGGCGATCGGATCGATCAACGTGTCGGCGAGCTTGGTCACCGGCCCACGCCCGTCCCGAGCGCGTTGCACGGCCCGCAGTCCCGCCCGGCCGATCGAGAACGCGCTCCCCGCGTCGCCGAACAAGTACCCATGCCCGTCGAGCTTGTGCCAGCTGCCATCGCGGTCCACCGCCAGCCCCACCAACCCGGTGCCCGCAGCAACCACCACGCCGTACCCGTCGGGCAGCGCGCCGGCATGAGCCGTCACCATGTCCTGAGTCAGCCGAACCTCATCCGCGTCGAGGAGTTGAAGCACCTGGCCGGCGAACGTCGCCGCGGCGCCGGGCGCGGACGGGTAGCCGCTCAGCCCGAGCGCGACGACCCCGACGCGCGGGCGCACCCCACCCGGAGCAGGCGAGGTCGCCTCTCGCTCCACCACCCCGGCGTCCGTGGCCGCCGCGCGGATGGCGTCGAGCATGCGGTCGGCGGCGTCTGCGCCATGGGTGTACCCGGGGCCGGCACCCGTCTCACCTGCGGGGAGGACGCGGAGGCGGAGGGCCGACTGGCCGCCGTCGATCGCCACGTTCACCTTCATGCGGTGAGCCAGTGGGAGTAGTCCTGCCACGGGAGGTGCCAGCGGTTGACCTTCCGGGTACGGCGGTCCTGGCCGGCGGTGTCGTTCGCCACGAGACGGACGGTACCGAGCTCCTCGTCGTACAGGACTGCCGGGGAGCCGGTGAAGTGCAGGGTGCCGACCTGTTCCCAGGGAGTGTGGCCGCCGCGAACGTCGATCATCGAGCAGTGGTGGATGTGCCCGTCCGCGCCCAACGCGTAGACCTCGATCGCGTTGGCGCCGGGGTTGAACGCGACCACGGGCTCGTCGGCCAACTCGAGGTCGCCGATCTGTTGCCAGCGGCCCTGACCGAGGCGGTCATCCAGGTAGGTGTGGTGCAGATGACCGTCGACTCCACGGACATAGATCTCGTCGGCACCCACCGGAGAATTGCGCGCCCAGACCGGCTCTCCCGCCGCGATCAACTCTCCCAGCACAGCCTGTACGCCGTTCTGGACCCGGATCACCCGGCCGTCGTCGCGGCGCCTGAAGCTGGCCGGCGCCGGCTCGCCGGCCTGGATGGCGTCGAATTCGGCCCGGATCGCCGCGGGCAGGTCAGACTTCCCAGCGCTCTCCGGGAAGAACGTGTCACTGGTCAGGTAGAGCATCGCGCCGATGATCGCCGGGGCGACCGACCAGCCGGTCTCGACGCAGTACGGGCCCCACCCGAGGTCGGCGTTCGAGCCGAAGTACTCCCAGGAGTCGAAGTCGAACGCGCGCTGCCAGGTACCGTCGAGCTGCTCGTCGTCGGGGTCGTCGATCTGAATCCGGCTGAGATAGTCGAGGACGCCGTACGCCAGCTCCTCGAACACCGGGTCGCCGGTCACCCGGTAGGCGAGCGGCAGCGCCCAGGCCGCGAACGGCGTTCCGTACAGCTGATCCGTGACGAGGTCACCGTTCGCCGCGAAGATCGCCGCCTCGTCGACGCCGTACGCCTCGTTGCTCGGCGGGCACTTCCCGTCCCACTCGGCGAACCCGCCGTCCGGGCCCTGCTTGCTCTTCAGGTACGCCGCCAGCGAGCGCATCGTCTCGAGATACAACGGCTTGCGGGTGTAGTGGTAGGCGCCGGCCAGCGGCAGTAGGAAGCGGCCGGCCTCGCAGGTCCGGCTCGTCTCCAGCCGGGCGCGCGGATGGTGCCCGGCCATGTGATCCAGGCCGCGGGTGGCCGTGTCGAGGTAGCGCTGGTCACCGGTCAGACCGTAGGCGTAGAGGTAGGCGCACTGCGCCGAGCTCTGCCAGTGCGAGGTGAGGTCGAGCCCGTCCGCGATCGGCGAGCGGGCGATCTCGTCCCAGCCCTTCACCAGCAGCGTGGACGGCGTCCGCCACGGATCGACCTGCAGCCCGAGCTCCGCGCTCGACGTACGAATCAGCGCCTCGACGCCACGGAGGCCGGGCTCGACGTGACCGGACATCAGCGTGAACAGCGAGATCCATCCGTTGTCGTCGGCAAACAAGTTGTTGGTGCCGGTCAGGTCGGTGCGGGCGCCGCGTGGTTCGAAGGATCCGTAGAGCTGGTTGCGATCGGTGAGCTGTTCCTCCTCGACGACCAGTCGCATCAGGTTGGCGGCGATCGTCCGGCCGCGCGGGAAATCGGCAAGGTCGGCGTACATCCGGAACGCGTGCGCGGTCTGCACGAAGCAGTCACCCCGAGGCACCGGCCGGAACGGAAGCTTGCCGTCGGCATCGATCTCGTTCGAGAACCCCTCGGCGACGCCCTTCGAGCCGTCGGGGGCGTCGTAGAACATGCCGGCCCGGTCGTACCAGGCGATCGCCCGGTCGACCATCCGGCGGTACCGCTCCGCGCGCGGACCCACCGCGATGGTGACGTACTGGTCAGCCATTACGAAGGTGTGCTCGCCGTCCGGCAGGTACTGGGGATCGGACTCGAACCGCCCGGGTCTCGTCTCGACCAGGTCGAGCCCGGTGAGCTGCTCGGCCGCCGGCTTGACGCTGGATCGGACCACGAGCTTGACCGGCTCACCACTGGCGACCCAGACCCGCGGCTCGGTGAACAGCTCGATCTCCTCGGCGAGCTGCACGCCGGTCAGCTGGCCGACAATTACCTGCAGTAGCCGGCGCCACCGGCGTACCGGCTTGTAGCGGCCCTTGAGGTGATGACTGAGCGCGGTCGTGGCGTAGAGCAGCCGGCCGTCGCCGACCGGGATGTCGAGCAACGCCGGGAAGGTGATGTCCGGCGGACCGAAGATCGCCTCGTGGGTCCCGGCGACGGTGCCGTAGCTGCACAACTCGATCGCGTTGCCAGGAGCAACCACCTGCTGCGCGCGCGACGAGTGCTCGTCGAGGATGTGCAGCGGTTCGATCCCTGGTAGGGCCGCCGTGGTGAAGATCCGCTCGATGTGCGCGGTCCGGAGCTCGCCGGCCGGCAGGAAGCCCGTGTTGTCGAGCGCGAACTCCACGTACGCCGACCCGCCCGCGCGTACGTACTCCGCCAACCCGGTGACGTCGAGGCGCTCGGGCTCGGGATAGCGGCCGGCGACCACGATCACCGCCGCGTAGGCGGAGAGGTCCACGGGCAGTTCGTCGTACCGGGCGGAGGCGAGGCCGGCCTGGTCGAGTGCGGCCGTGAAGGCGGCGGCCGGTTCCGGCGGGCCGATCACGGCGACAGGCACAGATGCGGTCACCGCATCACTGTCCCCGACAGCGGGCAGCCGGTAAAGCACCTCGAGTAGACCACTCAGGCGCGAAACCCGGGCGTCGGCCGGTCACGTGGCAGGCTGGACACATGCGCTTTGGGCTGAAGGTCAATCCGGCCGGGTGGGACGACGCGGTGTCGTGGGCGAAGGTGGCCGAGCAGGCCGGCTTCGACGGGCTGTGGACCGGCGACAACCTGCGGAATCCGCGGGATCCGGCGATCCCGGTGCACGACGGGCCGACGATCATCGCGGGCTGGGCGGCGACCACCGAGCGGATCCGGGTGGGCATCCTGATCGCGAACCTGGTCTTCCGGCACCCGACCGTCCTGGCCAAGACCGCGACCTCGCTGGACCACGTCTCCGGCGGCCGGTTCGACCTCGGGATCGGCTCGGGCGTCTGGCCGACCGACCACGGCATGGCCGGTACGCCGGTCTGGACGGCACGCGAGCGGACCGACCGGCTGACCGAATTCGTCGCGATCGTGGAGCGGCTGCTGTCGGGTGACGTGACCGATCACGCCGGCCCCTACTACCCGTACTCGCTGGCTGCGATGACGCCGGGGACGATCCAGGAGCGGTTGCCGCTGATCATCGCGGCGAACGCGCCCAAGGCGCTGGCCGCGGTCGCGGCGCACGGGGACGGCTGGGTGACGTTCCCCGGCGCGGCCGCCGAGGAGGAGTTCTACGCGAAGTCGGTCGAGCGGTCCCAAGCTCTCGACGCGGCACTCGACGGGCGCAAGATCCGCCGGCTGCTGCTCGGGTACGGCGAGCTGGACCCGTGGGGTTCGGTGGACGGATTCGCCCGGATGGTCGAGCGATACGCCGCGATCGGCTTCGACGAACTGGTCCTGTACACGCCGAAGGAGCACGAGAAAGTGGTCTTCGACAAGGTCGTGAACAGGCTGGACAGCTACCGCTAGCCGCCTAGGGTCGGGCCTCATGGGTGACTTCAACGGGCTCGACGTCCATCTCGGCAACGTGGCGCGGCTGTCCGCAGCCCGGACCTACTCGATCAGCGCGGAGAACCGCGACGGCGCCAAGGGCGGTGGGGCGCGGGCGACCGAGGGAACCATGTCGCGGCAGGCTCGCGACCTCGGCGTCGGCTGGAAGATGTCCCCGTGCATCCCGTTGCCGGCCGGCTCGACCACGACGCTGGCCGAGATCGAGGGCTCCGGCGCGATCACGCACCTCTGGATGACCGTGGACAAGAAGGTGTGGCGGTCGCTGGTCCTCCGCGCGTACTGGGACGGCGAGGAGACGCCGTCGATCGAGGTTCCGCTCGGCGACTTCTTCTGCAGCGGCTGGGGTGAGCACGCCCAGGTGAGCTCGGTGCCGATCGCGGTCAATCCGTCGGGCGGCTTCAACAGCTACTGGCAGATGCCGTTCCGCGCCGGCGCCCGGATCACGATCGAGAACCTCCAGGAGGTCGACGTACCGGAGCTCTTCTACCAGATCGACTTCGTCCGCACCGAGGTTCCGGACGACGCGGCGTACTTCCATGCGCAGTTCCGGCGGTCGAACCCGGTCCCGTACGGCGAGGTGCACACGCTGCTGGACGGGGTCCGGGGTCAGGGGCAGTACGTCGGCACGTATCTCGCGTGGGGCTGCAACAACACCGGCTGGTGGGGGGAGGGCGAGGTCAAGTTCTACCTGGACGGCGACGACGAGTTCCCGACCATCTGCACCACGGGGACCGAGGACTATTTCGGCGGCGCGTGGGGGTTCATCCATCCGGACGGCGTCTATGCGACGTTCACGACGCCGTACCTGGGGATGCCGCAGGCGATCCAGCCGGACGGGTTCATGAAGAACCAGCAGCGATTCGGCTTGTACCGCTGGCATCTGACCGACACGATCCGGTTCACTTCAGATCTTCGCGTGACTGTGCAGGCGCTCGGGTGGCGGCGCGACGGCCGGTTCCTCCAGCTCCAGGACGATCTGGCCTCGACGTCGTTCTGGTACCAGACTTTGCCGCACGCGCCGTTCCCGGAGCTGCCTTCGCGGGACTATCTCGAGGTGATCTAGAAGGCCGACATCACGTGCTTGATCCGGGTGTAGTCCTCGAGGCCGTACATCGACAGGTCCTTGCCGTGGCCGGAGTTCTTGAAGCCGCCGTGCGGCATCTCGGCGACGATCGGGATGTGGGTGTTGATCCACACACAGCCGAAGTCGAGTCTGCGCGACATCCGCAGCGCGCGGCCGTGGTCCTTGGTGAAGACCGATGACGCGAGACCGTACTCCACGCCGTTCGCCCAGCGCAGCGCTTCGTCCTCGTCGGTAAAGCGCTGGACGGTGATCACCGGGCCGAAGATCTCGTCCTGGATCGCCTCGTCGTCCTGCTGCAGACCCGAGACGACCGTCGGTTCGAAGAAGTAGCCGCGGTCGCCGATCGCGTGCCCACCGGTCTGTACGGCGGCATGGTCGGGCAGGCGGTCGACGAAGCCCCGGACCCGGCCGAGCTGGTCGGCGTTGTTCAGGGCGCCGTACGCGACGTCCTCCTCGGGCTGACCGGTCGTGGTCTGGCGGGCCTGCTCGGTGAGGGCTGCGACGAAGTCGTCGTGGATCCGCGGACCGGCCAGCACGCGGGTGGCCGCCGTACAGTCTTGGCCGGCGTTGAAGTAGCCCGCGACCGCGATCGCCTCCGCGGCCGCCTCCAGGTCGGCGTCGTCGAAGACGACCACCGGCGCCTTGCCGCCGAGCTCGAGGTGGGTGCGCTTGAGCTTGCGCGCGGCCGAGGACGCGACCTCGCGGCCGGCGCGGACCGATCCGGTGATCGCGACCAGCTGCGGGATGTCGTGCTCGACCAGCGCGCGGCCGGTGTTGCGGTCGCCGCAGACCACGTTGAGCACCCCCGGCGGGAGGAACTCGTTGCACAGCTCGGCGAGCAGGACCGTCGAAGCCGGAGTGGTGTCACTCGGCTTGAGGACGACGGTGTTGCCCGCCGCCAGCGCGGGAGCGATCTTCCAGATCGCCATCATCAGCGGGTAGTTCCACGGCGTCACCTGGCCGACGACACCGATCGGCTCGCGCCGGATCCACGAGGTGTGGCCGGGCATGTATTCACCGGCGGACCGGCCTTCGAGCACCCGCGCGGCCCCGGCGAAGAAGCGCAATTGGTCCACACACGGCGGGATCTCCTCGCTCGCCGTCAACGCCAGCGGCTTGCCGGTGTTGCGGCTCTCGACCGCGGTGAACTCGTCCGCCCGCTGCTCGATGGCGTCCGCGATCTTCAGCAGCGCGCGCTGCCGGTCGGCCGGCGTACTGTCCCGCCAGCTTTCGAACGCACGCGCCGCCGCGGTGTACGCCTGGTCCACGTCCTCCGGTCCGGACAACGGCGCTTGCGTGTACGACTCCCCGGTCGCGGGCGCGATCACGTCGTACGTCGCTCCGCTCTGGGCGGCGACCGGTTTGCCGTCGACAAGGTTGGTCAGCGTCACGAGGGGTCCTCTCTGGTCGAGCCGAAGACGAGTTCGCCCTCGACGTAGGTGGCCCGGACTCGGGCGGTGTTGATCTCGTCGGTCGGTGCGGTGAACGGATCGCGGTCGAGGATCGCGAGGTCCGCGAGCGCGCCGACCTCGATCCGGCCGGTGTCGTCGGCGTGGTTCACCCAGGCGCTGCCTGTGGTGTACGCCGCGAAGGCGGTCGCGAGGTCGAGCGCCTGCTCGGGAAGGAACGGCTCGTCGGCCTCGTCGGTACGGCGGTTGACCGCGACGTGGATCGCTTCGAGCGGGTCGGGGCTGGAGACCGGCCAGTCGGAACCGGCGACGAGTCTGGCTCCGGTGGTGTGTAGCGACTTGAAGGGATACTGCCAGCCGGTGCGCTCGGGGCCGAGGAACGGGATGGTCAGTTCGGTCATCTGGGGTTCGTAGACCGCCCAGAGGGCTTGCATGTTCGCGGCGACGTTGAGCTCGCGGAACCTCGGGATGTCGTCGGGGTTGATCACCTGCAGGTGCGCGATGTGGTGCCGGTTGTCGTTGAATCCGTTGCTGGCTTGGGCTTTTGCGAAGGCGTCGAGGGCTTCGCGGGCGGCGCGATCGCCGATCGCGTGCACGTGGACCTGGAAGCCGGCGGCGTCGAGCTGGGTGACATGGTCTTGCAGGGCTTGCGGATCGACGAACGAGAGGCCGGAGTTGGCGGTGCGGCAGCCGCAGCCGTCGAAGTACGGGTCGAGCATGGCGGCGGTGAAGTTCTCGGCGACGCCGTCCTGCATGATCTTGACGCTGCCTGCCCGGAATCTTGGGTAGTTCAGCTCGTTGCGCTTGGCAATGAGTTCGGGGATCTGCTCGGCGCCGCGCTCGCGTTGCCACCAGAGGGCGCCGTTGACCCGGGCGGTCAGGCGGCCGGTTCGCGCGAGCTCGACGTACGCGGGGGTGGAGTCGCCGAGATTGGCGTAGGCGCCGAGGATCGCGTCCTGCCAGCCGGTGATGCCGAGTGAGTGCAGGTAGGCCTGCGCGTCGAGGAGCGCGTCGACCATCTCCTGATGGGTGGTCGGCGGGACGAGGCGGCCGACCAGGCTCATCGCGCCTTCGTGGAGAGTGCCGGTCGGGGTGCCGTCGGGGCTGCGCTCGATGCGGCCATCTTGGGGATCGGGGGTGCGCGCGTCGATTCCGGCGAGTTGGAGCGCCTTCGAGTTTGCCCACGCGCTGTGATGGTCGGCGTTGACGAGGAAGGCGGGTCGGCCGCCGGTGACCGGGTCGAGGTCGGTGGCGTTCGGGGCGCCGCCGGGGAAGTCGGGCTGGTGCCAGCCGCCGCCGAGGATCCACGGTGCTGTCGGGTGCAGAGCGGCGTACTGGCTGATCTTGGCCTGGTACGCCGGGAGTCCGTGGAACGGTGAGAGGTCGCAGTGCGCGCGCTCGACGCCGCCTTGGACGGGGTGGATGTGCGCGTCGACGAAACCAGGGAGAAGCAGTCCGCCCTTCAGGTCGACGACCTTGGCGCCGCTGCGCTGCCCCAGGTCCGGGCCGATCGCGGCGATCCGGCCGGCCTTGATCGCCACCGCGAGGCCCGGCCGGTACGTGGTCCCGTCGAAGACGGCGCCGTTCACGAACAGGGTGTCCACGCGCACGACCTCTCGCAGTACGGAATCCGAACCTTTTGGCCCTACAGAATGATGACATCGACACTCTATCGGCTCAACCGACACGAAATCACTTGCCAGTGCGGAAATTGCCAGGCAGGATGACGAGCATGTCCGACACGATCGGTGATGCCGAATTCGCCAAGCTGCAGCAGTCCGCACGGGACCACCTGTGGATGCACTTCACCCGGATGTCGAGCTACGACAAGGCCGATATCCCCGTGATCGTCCGCGGCGACGGCGCGTACATCTACGACGCGCAGGGCCGGCGCTATCTCGACGCGCTGGCCGGACTCTTCGTCAGCCAGCTGGGCCACGGGCGTACCGAGCTCGCCGAAGCCGCCGCCAAGCAGGCCTCCGAGCTCGCCTTCTTCCCGCTCTGGTCGTACGCGCATCCGAAGTCGATCGAGCTCGCCGAGCGGGTGGCTGGGTATGCGCCCGGCGATCTGAACCGGGTGTTCTTCACCAGCGGTGGCGGCGAGGCCGTCGAGACCGCGTGGAAGCTCGCGAAGCACTACTTCAAGCTCACCGGCAAGCCTGGGAAGCACAAGGTGATCAGCCGGGCGATCGCGTACCACGGCACCACGCACGGCGCGTTGTCGATCACCGGGCTGCCCGATTTGAAAGCGCCGTACGAGCCGTTGGTGCCGTCGACCTTCCGGGTGCCGAACACCAACTTCTACCGGGCACCTGCCTTTGCCGACGACGAGGTGGCCTTCGGCCGGTGGGCCGCAGATCAGATCGCGGTCGCGATCGAGAACGAGGGTCCGTCGACGGTTGCCGCGGTCTTCCTTGAGCCGGTCCAGAACGCCGGCGGCTGCTTCCCGCCGCCGCCCGGCTACTTCGAGCGGGTCCGCGAGATCTGCGACGAGTACGACGTACTGCTGGTGAGTGACGAAGTCATCTGCGCCTTCGGCCGCCTCGGCACCATGTTCGGCGCCGAACGCTACGGCTACCAGCCCGACATCATCACCTGCGCCAAAGGCATCACCTCCGGCTACTCACCCCTGGGCGCGGCGATCGCCACCGACCGCCTCTTCGAGCCCTTCGCCAAGGGCGACACCACCTTCGCCCACGGCTACACCTTCGGTGGCCACCCCGTCTCCGCCGCGGTCGCGCTGGCCAACCTGGACATCTTCGAGCGCGAAGGCATCAACGAGCACGTCCGGAACCACGAGGGGGACTTCCGGGCCACACTCGACCAACTGCTCGACCTGCCCCTGGTCGGCGACGTCCGCGGCGCGGGCTACTTCTACGGCATCGAACTCGTGAAGGACAAAGCCACCAAAGAAACCTTCAACGCCGACGAGTCCGAACGCCTCCTCCGAGGCTTCCTCTCCAAGGCGCTCTTCGACGCCGGCCTCTACTGCCGAGCCGACGACCGCGGCGACCCCGTCATCCAACTCTCCCCGCCGTTGATCTGCGACCAGTCCCACTTCGACGAGATCGAACAAACCCTCCGCGCAGTCCTCACCGAAGCAGAATCCAAGCTGTAGCTGCCCGGCACACCCGCCAGAGCTGACGCTCGCGACGAACTGCCGACCGACAGGACGTATATCCCCACGAAGCCCGCGCCACGCCAGCTTTGAGCGTGTGCCTCCCGTGCAGCACCCCTATACGTCCTGTCGGTGCGGAGGTGTGGCGTCGGGAAGGACACGTAGTGGTGCCCGCGGCGGGCGCGGTGCGGGCGTGGCGGGTGCTGCGGGAACGAGTTCGGGGCGACTAGTACGTGTTCTTGGCGACGAAGATGATCGTCGCTGGTGAGCAGGACGGCAGCGGTGGCTCGAGCCTCCCCAAAACGCTTTGGGGAGGGAACGGGACGGAATCGGGGGGTGGATCCACCCCGAACCGGTTTGGGGGAACGAGCGCGGTCGCGGCCGGCACTGCCGTCGTGGGTGCGTTCAGCTGGGCGGCGCGGGGGTTAGCTGAGGAAGTCTTGGGCTAGGGCCTGGGGGTTGAGTTGGCGGGGGTCTCGGCCGGTCATGATGGCGAAGAAGATTGGGCCGATCAGGTGGGCCGAGGCTTGGGTGGGGTCGCGGTCGGGGGTTGCGCGGGCGAGGACTGCGCGGGCGCTGTCGCCGAGGATGTCTTTGCCGGCTAGCAGCTGGGCGACCTCGGGGTCGTGTTGGGCTTCGCCGATCAGGGCGCGGTAGCCGGCGCCGGCGTGGGAGTGGGCCAGGAAGTCGATGAGGGCCTGGAGGTAGGCGGTCAGGTCGCCCAGGGCGTCGCCGGTGGCAGGTACGGCGAGTTCTTGTTCGGCGTCGGCGGCGCTGGCCTCGAAGAGGATCTCGGCCTTGGTCGACCACCAGCGGTAGACGGTTTGGCGGGAGACGCCGGCGCGTTCGGCGATGCCTTTCATGGTCACGGCCGCGTAGCCCACTTCGACGAGGAGGTCGTCGACCGCGTGCAGCACGGCTTCCCTGGCTCGCTCGCTGCGGGGGCGGCCGACCTTGCTCTCCATGGCAGCACTCTACCTGGACACGGTGACTCGATATTGCTAGATTACTGGACACAGTGCACCGAAATAGATCAGGAGAAGCACATGCGTGTCTTTGTCACCGGAGCCTCAGGCTGGATCGGCTCCGCCACTGTCGACGAACTGCTCGCCAGCGGTCACGAGGTCCTCGGGTTGGTTCGCTCCGACGCGGCAGCCGCAGCGTTGATTGCGAAGGGAGCGCAGGCGCATCGGGGTGATCTGGACGACCTGTTCTCGCTACGGAAGGGAGCGGCCGAGACCGACGGCGTGGTTCATCTGGCCAACAAGCACGACTGGGCGAACCCAGCGGAGTCCGACCGAGCAGAGCGGGCAGCAGTCGAGGCAATGCTCGACGCCTTGGCTGGTACCGATCGACCGTTCGTCATCGCCAACGCCCTGTCCGGGATCGTCGAGGGCCGTTCGGTCGTCGAGACCGACCCGTCGCCCGCGATCGGTCCCGGATCCGACCGAGGCGGTAGTGAGAACCTCGCGCTGGAGGCCGCCGTACGGCGGGTTCGGTCGGCTGTGGTCCGCTTCGCTCCCTCGGTACACGGGCGTGGGGATTGGGGGTTCGTCACGTTCCTCGCCGACGCGGCGCGAAAGCACGGAGTGTCGGGGTACATCGGTGTCGGGTCGACCGCATGGTCGGCTGTGCACCGCACGGACGCCGCCAGCCTCATCCGGCTCGCGATTGAGCGAGCCCCGGCCGGATCACGATTACACGCGGTCGCCGAGGAAAGCCTTACCACCAAGGCGATCGCGGAAGCACTCGGCGAAGCCCTGAACCTGCCGGTCACGTCGATCGACCCTGCCGATGCCGCCGAACACTTCGGCGTCGTCGCCCACTTCTTCGCCACCACGATGACGGCCGAGTCCGCGATCACCCGAAAGTTGCTCGGCTGGAAGCCGACCGGGCCGGGGCTGATCGAGGACATCATGTCCGGCGCTTACACGAACTGAGGAGACAGCCATGTCCGAGAGCACCTTCGAAGCCGGACTGACGGGATTCATCCTGGTCAAGACGCGCCGCGAGTGGCTGGATCTGACGGTGCAGCAGCGCGTGGCCGCGTTCGAGACCACGGTGCTACAACACCGCAACCCCCACCACGATCGTCGCCTGACCGCTTAGAAATCGAAGCCGAGGCCCAGGCGGTCGAGCGTGCGGAGCCACAGGTTGCGGTGGCCGGCTCGGGCGTCGGCTTGGGACATGGCGTGGCGGGTGAGGTGGATGCCGGCGGAGCGGATCGGTTCGGGTGGGAAGGGGACCGGGCGCGTGCGGACCATCCGGAGTGCGGTGCGTTCGGTGGATTCGCGGTACAGGTGGTCGAGCATGACGTCGGCGCCGAAGCGGGTGGCGGCGACGCCGAGGCCGGTGTAGCCAAGGGCATAGGCGGTGCGGCCCTCGTGAGCGGTGCCAAAGAAGGCGCAGAAGCGAGTGCTGGTGTCGATGACGCCGCCCCAACGGTGGGTGAAGCGCAGACCTTCGAGCTGCGGAAACGTGGTGAAGAAGTGCTCGGCGAGCATCGTGTGTACGGCGCTCTGTCGCTCGTACGCCGGGTCGATCCGGCTACCGAAGTGGTAGATCGGGGTGTAGCCGCCCCAGATGATCCGGTTGTCACGGGTCAATCGGTAGTAATGGAAGAGATTCGAGGCATCGCCGACCCCTTGCCGGTTCTGCCAGCCGATGCTCGCGAGCTGGGCGGCGGACAGCGGTTCACTCGCGAGCACCAGATCATAGACCGGGACGGTGAACAAGCGCAGCCGACGCAGGAGTGAGGGGAAAGCGTTGGTAGCAAGGGCAATCCGTGCCGCCCGAACCGAACCGTGCGCGTCGGCGCCGATGGTGGTGAGCCGGCCGGCATGGAGCGCGGTGACGCGGGTGTGTTCGTAGATACGAACGCCGAGATCCAGGCACGCCTGACGGAGACCCCAGGCCAGGCGAGCCGGCTCTACGAGGGCGGTGGAGCAGGGGTCGGAGAGCGCGCCCAAGTAGGTCGGGGAGTTGAGTTGAGCGCGGGCAGCAGCCCGGTCGAGGAGCTGGGTGTCGGAGCGACGGGCAGCTTCTTCGGCGAGCGCTTCCAGGTGATGCGGTGCGGTGGCGACCGTGAGTTCACCCGTACGGCGCCAGTCGCAGTCAATCCCCAGTCGCGCGATCGTGGCCCCGATCGCCTCGAGGTTCTCCGTACCCAGTCGCTCGATCGTGGCGAGCTCGTCGGGCCAGCGGGCGAGGCCGTTGCTGTATCCGTGGGTCAGGCTCGCGTCACAGAAGCCGCCGTTGCGCCCACTGGCGGCCGAGCCGCAGGTGTTGGCCTCGAGCAGGACGATATCGAGGCGGGGATAGCGTTCCTTGGCTCGCAAGGCCGTCCACAGGCCGGTGTACCCGCCGCCGACGATCGCGAGATCTGCGCTGATCGGTCCAGTGAGAGGAGGCGCGGGGTCGGGCGCGGCGGGGTCATCCAACCAGAACACCTGCGGCGCGGCTTCCGCCAGCGCCGCGCGGGCGCTCACCGTCCGGCCTCGCGAGCGGGCGCGGCCGGCATCCCTAGCTCCGCACTCGACGGCGGCGCGCGACCTCACCGGCCAGGACGAAGACCAGCGCGAGCAGGAACATCGCCGTACCGACGACGTTGATCTGCGGTGGGATGTCGCGTTGCGCCGATCCCCAGACGTACATCGGGAACGTCACCGTCGTCCCGGCGTTCAGGTTGGTGATGATGAAATCGTCGAACGACAGCGAGAAGCTGAGCAGCGCCGCCGCCATGATGCCGGGGAAGACGAGCGGGAAGGTGACCCGCCAGAACGTCTGCCACTCGTTCGCGTAGAGATCCATCGCCGCCTGTTCCAGCCTGCCGTCCATCCCGGCCAGCCGTGCCTTCACGGTCACCACGACGAACGACAGGCAGAACATCACGTGCGCGATCAGGATCGTCCAGAACCCGAGCTTGCCGCCGAAACCGCTGGAGACGAACAGGGCCAGCAGCGACGAGCCGAGCACGATCTCCGGCGAGGCCATCGGCAGGAAAATGAACAGGTTCGTCGCCGACCGCCCGCGGAACCGGTGCCGCACCATCGCGAACGCCATCAGCGTTCCGAGCGCGGTCGCGACCACGGTCGCCAGCAGGCCGATCCGCAGCGATGTGCTGACCGCGTCGCACAACCCGTACGGCTGGCAGGGATGCGCCCAGTTGTCCCAGGTGAAACCGTCGAAGGTGTACGACAACCGCCCCTTCGGCTGGTTGAACGACATCAGCATCACGACGACGATCGGCGCGAACAAGTACAGCAGCACGATGAGGCCCAGCACCATGATCAGGTGCTGTCCGATGAACCGCCCGACGCGCGTCATACGAGATCATCCGTTCCGGCTCGGCGGACGTAGATCAGCACCAGTACGACGATCGCCGCCATCAGCGTCACCGACAACGCGGCCGCGGTCGGGTAGGCGCCGGCCGCGAACAGCCGCTGGATGTCGTTGCCGATCATCCGCTGCTTCGGCGTACCGAGGAGTTGGGCGTTGATGTAGTCACCGGCGGCCGGGATGAAGGTGAGCAGCGTGCCCGCAACCACGCCCGGCATCGACAGGGGCAGCGTCACCGTGCGGAACGTCGTCAGCGGACCCGCGAACAGGTCACCGCCGGCCTCGATCAGCCGCCGGTCGATCTTCTCCAGACTCGCGTAGAGCGGGAGCACCATGAACGGCAGGAAGTTGTACGTCAGACCGGTCACGACCGCAGCTGTTGTCGCCAGCAACCGACCGTCCGGACCGAGGATGTGCAGCCACTTCAACGCGTCGACGACGAAGCCGTTGTCGCTGAGCAGCAGCTTCCACGACAGTGTGCGGATCAGGAAGCTGGTGAAGAACGGCGCGATCACCAGCGCGAGCATCAGGTTCTTCCAGCGGCCGGCCTTCATCGCGATCGCGTACGCGAGCGGGTAGCCGAGCAGGAGACAGAACGCCGTGGTCACCACCGCGTACCAGAGCGAGCGCAGGAACGGCCGCGCGTAGTCGGCCATCGTCGTACCGAAGTTCTGCCAGTGCCAGGTCATCGAGAAACCGTTCTCGATCGACCCGTTCGGATCGTATAAACTTGCTGCCAGCAACGAAACCAGCGGAACCACGAAGAAGAGCAACAGCCAGAGTCCACCGGGCAGCAACAGCAGGTACGCCGTACGCCGCCGCCCGGATCGCTGGGGCGGCGGAGCCGGGGCCTGGGCGACCGCGCCGAGCTGACCGACGGCGCTCATTCCACGTCCTCGACCCCGGCCAGCGCGTCCTGCGCCGCGTCGAGCAGGAAACTGTGCGCCGGTCGCCAGTGCAGGTCGACCGAATCGCCGGCCCGGAACGCATCCCGGGCACCAGTGTTCTGTTCGAAGACCGTCAGCTCCTGTCCCCACGGCAGCTTCGCCAGGTACTGCGTGCTGACACCGACGTAGCTCACGTCCGTGACGACCGCGCCGCGAAGCTGGTTCACGCCGTCGCCCTCCTCCGAGCCGGCGGCGGCGAGGAACACCTTCTCCGGACGGATCCCGAGCCAGACATCCCCTTCGGTGACCCGGCAGCGCGCCGCCGGGACGATCACCTTGCGGCCTTGGATCTCGACCACCAGGTTCTGATCGGCCTGGCCGATGACCGTGCCGCGGATCAGGTTCGACTGGCCGAGGAAGTTCGCCACGAACGTGGTTGCGGGCAGGTCGTAGAGCTCGGCTGGACTGCCCAGCTGCTCGATCACACCGCCGTTCATCACCGCGATCGTGTCGGCCATCGTCATGGCCTCCTCCTGATCGTGCGTGACATGCACGAAGGTGATGCCGACCTCGGTCTGGATCCGCTTCAGCTCCAGCTGCATCTGCCGACGCAGCTTGAGGTCGAGCGCGCCGAGCGGCTCGTCGAGCAGGAGAACCTGCGGACGGTTGATCAGAGCGCGGGCCAGTGCGACTCGTTGCTGCTGGCCACCAGATAGTTGCGCAGGGCGCCGTTTGCCGTAGTCCCGCAGCTCCACCAGGTCGAGCATCTCTTCGACCTTCGGCTTGAAGTCCTTGACCTTGCGGCGTTTCAGCCCGAACGCGACGTTCTCGAAGATGTCGAGATGCGGGAAGAGCGCGTAGTTCTGGAAGACCGTGTTCACCGGCCGCTTGTACGGGCGCAGTCCGGTGATCTCGTCGTCGCCGAGGCGGATCGTGCCGCTGGACGGCTCCTCCAGACCGGCGATCATCCGCAGCGTCGTCGTCTTGCCGCAGCCGGACGGACCGAGCAGCGCGAAGAAGCTGCCCGCGGGCACGGTCAGGTCGAGGTTGTCGACGGCTCGATGACCGGCAAACTGCTTGCTGATGCCTTCGAGGACCAGGTCTGTGGTCATCTATCAGCCTCCGATCGCGAGGTTGAAGTCGGTTTCGTAGAGCTTCGCCTTGGCCGTGTCGAGCGGCATGAACGACGAGGTCTTCGACAGCATGGCCTGGTCGGGAAAGACCAGCGGGTTGTCGACGAGCTCGGGGTCGATCTTCTCCATCGCCTGCCGGGCACCCTCGACCGGACAGATGTAGTTCACCCAGGCGGCCAGCTCGGCGGCGACCTCAGGGTCGTAGTAGTAGTTCATCAACGCTTCGGCGTTCGCCTTGTGGGCCGCCTTGTTCGGCACCAGCATGTTGTCCGACCAGAGGTTGAGCCCCTCTTCGGGGACGACGAACTTGATGTCGGAGTTGTCGGCCTGGAGCGCGAGGACATCGCCGGACCACGCCATACAGGCGGCGATGTTGCCGTCGTTCAGGTCCTGCACGTAGTCGTTCCCGGTGAAGCGGCGGATCTGGCCGGAACCGACGGAGTTCTCCAGCTTCTCCAGCGCCTTGCTCCACTCGGCGTCGTTGAACTTGCCGGGATCGGCACCGACCAGGCGCAACATGATCGCCATCGTGTCCGGCATCTCCGACAGCAGCGTGACCCTGCCCTTGAGCTCGGACCTGCCGATCAGGTCGGCCCAGCTGCCGACCTTGCCGGTGACCTTGGCGTTGTACGCGATCCCGGTCAAGCCGCTCTGCCACGGCACGCTGTAGTCCCGGTGCGGATCCCAGCTCGGGGACTTGAGCTGCGCGAGCAGGAACTTGTCGACATTCGGCACTGCCGCGTGGTCGAGCTTCTGGATCCAGCCGAGGCTGACCATCCGGGCCGCCATCCAGTCGGTGAGGACGAAGATGTCCCGGCCGCTCGGCTGGCACGAGCCGAGCTGGTCGCGGACCTTGGCGTAGAACTCGGAGTTGTCGTTGACGTCGGCGGTGTAGGTGACCCGGATCCCGCTCTGCTTCTGGAACGCGTCCAGGGTCGGCAGCGCGGTCTTGCCGTTGACCTTCTCCTCGGACTCGTCCATGTAGCTCGGCCAGTTCGAGAAGTTCAGCAGCTTCTGGGTGCCGGACTGGTCGGTGCTGATGCACTTGTCCGCGCTCTGCCGCGCCGGCGGGATGCCGCAGGCCGCCAGCGCGCCCGCGCCCAGGCCTAACCCGACCCCGCGCAACACCGCCCGGCGGCCGAGGATCGGCGTACGACGAGGTCTCACGCGAACCTCCTTGCAGGGGCTGTCGCGGTGGATACTGTCAAACGATCCGGACCGAGACAAGGGATTCCGTAGCGAACTTCGATTTTCACAACGAATTCCGCTTCGCCGGGTAAGATCAGGCGGGTGGCAGTACGAACGGGGCACCCCGACAAGAACCAGGGTCTGCTGGACGAGACCTCCAAGGCGATCATCGAACAGCTCCAGGTCGACGGACGGCGCTCGTACGCCGCGATCGGGAAGGCGGTCGGATTGTCGGAGGCCGCCGTACGGCAGCGTGTGCAGCGACTCACGGACGCCGGCGTGATGCAGGTGGTCGCGGTGACCGATCCGCTCGAGCTCGGCTTCGACCGGCAGGCGATGATCGGGATCAAGGCCGAGGGCGCGCTCGAACCCATCGCCGACCAGCTCGCCGCGATGGACGAGGTCGAGTACGTCGTGATCACGGCCGGCTCGTTCGACCTGCTGATCGAGGTGCTCTGCGAGAGCGACGAGCACCTGCTGCAGGTGCTGTCCGAGCGGGTCCGGCAGATCGAGGGCGTGAAGAGCACCGAGTCGTTCGTCTACTTGAAGCTCGTGAAGCAGACCTACTCATGGGGCGTGCGCTGAACCTCTGGAGCTCCACGTCGGTGACCGCGCGGCCTCCACTCGCTGGAGACCGGGATGCCGACGTGGTGATCGTCGGGGCTGGGTACACCGGGTTGTGGACGGCGTACTACTTGGCTCGGGCCGATCCTTCGCTGCGGATCGTCGTACTGGAGAAGGAGACGGTCGGGTTCGGGGCGTCCGGGCGCAATGGTGGTTGGTGTTCGGCGTTGTTCCCGGCGTCGGCGCGGAAGCTGGCCGCGCTGCCGGGGTCCAATCGGTCGGCGGCGATCGACATGCATCGGGCGATGCAGGATTCGGTCAACGAGGTCGGGCTGGTGACGGCGGCCGAGGGGATCGACTGCGACTATCACAAGGGCGGCACGATCGTGCTGGCTCGATCTCAGGCGCAGCTGGCGCGGGCGCGCGCCGAGGTGGCTTCCGCGGGCGAGTGGGGTCCGGGCGATCTGCGGTTCTTGTCGTCGGACGAGGTCTCCGCTCAGGTCCGCGCAACAAAGGTGCTGGGGGCAACTTTTACTCCGCATTGTGCGGTGATTCATCCGGGGAAGCTGGTTCGGGGACTCGCCGAAGTTGTCGAGGGCCTGGGCGTTGTGATTTTTGAACAGACGCCGGTGAGCGTCGTATCTCCTGGTAGGGCCGTCACGCCGTACGGCGTGGTGCGAGGTGACGTTGTCGTGCGGGCGACCGAGGGATTCACCGGCGGGCGTGCGGTGGCGCCGGTGTACTCGCTGGTGGTTGCGACCGAGCCGCTGAGTGCTGCGACATGGGATCGGATCGGGCTCGCGGATCGGCCGTCGTTCAGTGATCACCGGCACTTGATCATCTATGGGCAGCGGACTGCGGATGGGCGACTCGTGTTCGGTGGGCGCGGGGCGCCGTACCACTTCCGGTCGCGGGTGCGGCCGGCGTACGACTCGGAGCCGCGGGTGTTCGCCAAACTCCAGGCCACGCTGAAGGATCTGTTTGCCCTGGAGGATGTGCAGTTCACCCACGCGTGGGGCGGCCCCCTTGGGGTGCCGCGCGACTGGTGCGCTTCAGTCGGCCTCCAGGACGGTCTCGCCTGGGCAGGCGGCTACGTAGGCGACGGCGTCAGCACCACCAACCTCGCCGGCCGCACCCTCACCGACCTCATCCTCCGCCGCGAGACGTCCTTAACCAGGTTGCCGTGGGTCAACCACCACTCCCGCCCCTGGGAACCCGAACCCCTCCGCTGGCTAGGCATCAACGCCGGCCTCGGCGCCATGACGCTAGCCGACACCGAAGAACGCCTCACTCGTCACCAAAGCCAGATAGCCCGCCTGATGGATCCGCTACTCGGTCACTAGCTCACGAGTTCGAGTTGGTGAAGAATTCTGCAGCTAGCAGGCCGGCCAGGAGAATCACCGGAAGGTACGCGGCGAACGGCCACCTGAAGGTGGTGACCCGGGCCAGCACGGCCACCCCGATCGGTGCGTAGACGAAGCCGCTCATGACCGCCAACGTCGGCATCACGCCGGTCTGGTAGGCCAGGAGATAGATCGGCATTCCGACGACACCGGCCGCAGCGTAGGCGTAGCCGAACGCGCGACTCCACGGGTTCGCCGGCAGCCACAGCTTCCATCCAGGCGGCGGCGGTCCCCAGCTCGGATCCGGCCGCCACCCGGGCGCCGGACGCCAGCCCTCAGGTCGTGCCGGCCAATTCGGGGGCGGGTTGTAGATCATCCTCGACTCCTGTCCAGCGGCCTCTGGCCTCGATCTCTCGAGTCTCCGCACCTCGGATGACATGTCGATGACACCCACTCGGTCACCAGAACTGGTTGAAGGGTGGGGTGTATATCCGCCCTTTCCGGCTCAATCGCCTCCCCAAACCGGTTTGGGGAGGCGATGCACCGTGCCCGAGGGGATGTGGGGAGGAATCACCGCCCGAAACGGGTCGCGGATCCGCCCCAAACCCGTTGCGGCGGGGAGACGCGGGTGGCAGTCCGGTTGCGCGGGGAGACGCGGGTGCTAGTCCGAACCGCGGCTAGTTCTGTGGGTTCACGGCGGATTGCGGACCGCCCCCACTCACCAACCACGGTTTGGGACGGTGCTTCACGCTCAGCAGAGCGCGATTCTGGTGATTGGTGAGTGTTGGCGGTCCGCCCATGCGGTCCGCGCTCGTCATCGACCGCCACCGGCAGCCGCGATCACGTGCACGGCGGGCCCAATCACATTGCCCAGAAGCACATGCGTGGGTGGCTTGCACATCAGCCGCGACGGCGAGCAGGTACCGCGGCGAGCAACTGCTCAGCCGGCGCTGACCACGGGGTCGCGGTGGAGGGTGGTTAGGGGGTGGCCGGTTAGGTGGAGGGTGGGGTGTAGCCAGTCGTTGAGGATGGGGGCGGAGGTGGCTAGGTGGTTGGCTAGTTCGGTGCGGCTTAGTTCGAAGAGGTGGGCTGGGTTGCCGGTGAGGTCGACGACCGTTTGCATCAACGCGCTGGCTTGTTCGTTCCACAGCGGGTCGGCGGCATCGATGTCGTCGGGACGGATCAGCAGGAGCTCTACGTCCGACTCGAGGTCGCCGTCGGCTCGGGCCAGCGCGCCGTAGGCGGAGGCGTGGATGGGGGCTAGGCGCCAGGCGGCTAGTTCGTCGGCGAGGCGGTTGACGAGGGCGGTGCGGAGGTCGGCGAGGAACTCGACGACGGGGGCCACCAGGTGTGTGCGGTTGAGGCGGTAGAGCAACGAGTTGCCGGCGTCGTCTACGTGCACGAGACCGGTCGATGCCAGGCGCTGGAGGACGAGGCGGACGCCGGCGACGCTGCCCTGACCTGCGAGTTTGTGGATCTGGCGGCCGGACAGGCCTTCGTCGGCGCGGGCCAGGACCTGCAGGACCGGGCCGTCCAGGGAGGGGATCACGGTGCTGATCGGAGACTTCAGGTCCATGAAGCGACACTAGTAACCGATCAGCTCCGCAGAGTAATCATTCTGACGGGTCAGCCTTTGACGGCGCCGGTCAGGCCGTTGACGATGTAGCGCTGGAAGAGCAGGGCGAGCAGGACCGGCGGCAGCGCAGCCAGTACGCCGCCCGCCGCCACCAAGCCGAAGTCGGACGAGAACTTGCCGGTGAACTCGGCGATCGCGACCGGGATCGTCTTGGAGTTCGTGGTGGAGGTGAAGATCAGCGAGTAGAGGAACTCGTCCCAGGCCAGCAGGAAGCCGAACATGGCGGTCGCGACGATGCCGGGCCGGGCCAGCGGGAGCACGATGCGGACGAGTGCGCCCATCCGGGAGCAGCCGTCGACCCGAGCCGCGTCTTCGAGTTCGGCCGGGAGACTCAAGTAGAAGTTGCTCATCGTCCACAGGCAGAACGGCGTCACGATCGAGCAGTAGGTGATGATCAGGCCGAGCTGAGTGTCCAGCAGTTGCAGGTTCGCCAGGGCCAGGTAGAGCGGGATCACCAGCGCGATCGGCGGCAGCATGTAGATCGCCAGGAACGCGAACAACGTCGTACGGCGGAAGCGGAACCGCAACCGGGCGAACGCGTAGCCGCCGAGGCAGCCGACCACCAGCGAGATCAGCGTGGTCGCCGAAGCGACGACCAGACTGTTCACCATCGAGACGCGGAACGTCCCGGCGATGCCGTCCGAACCGGACGTGAAGATGTCCTGGTAGCGCGAGAAGGTCGGATGCGCCGGCCACAGCGAACCGCTGGTCAGCTCGTCGGCCGGGGACAGGCTCGAGATCACCAGCCAGCTGAACGGCGCCAGTACGACGACCGCCAGCAGACCGCACATCGCGTATTGGAACTTGCGCATCAGACCCCCGCCAACTGGTTCTGCCGGAGCAACCGCAGGTAGAACATCGCCAGCGCGCCGACCGCGATCACGATCAGGTAGGCCAGTGCGGCGCCGTACCCGAAGAGCTGGTTCGAGAACGCCTGCAGATAGGTGTAGAAGGCAACAGTCTGAGTGCCGGAGGCGGGACCGCCGCCGGTCATCACATAGACGATGTCGAACACCTTGAACGCCTCGATCGTGCGCAGCACGAGAACGACCGCGATACTCGGCTTCAGCAGCGGTACGACGACCTGCCAGAACGTGCGCCAAGTCGACGCGCCATCCACCACCGCCGCCTCACGCAGTTCGTGCGGAATCGTCTGCAACCCCGCGAGCAGGAAGAACGCGACAATCGAGGTGTTCTTCCAGACGTCGGCCACGATCACCATGTTCAGCGCCAGAAACGGTGAGCCCAGCCACTGGATCTCCGTGCCGAGCAGGTGGTTCAGGACGCCGTACTGGCCGTTGTCGATCCAGCGCCAGAGTGCTCCGTTGACGATCGTCGGCAGCGCCCAGGGCAGTACGACGAGACTGCGCCACAACCACTTGAAGCGCAGCGGGGCGTTCAGCAGCAGCGCAACGCCCATCCCGAGCAGAAGCTCCGCGGCGGTCGAGACCAGAGTGAAGTACGCCGTGTGCCCGAGCACCGGGTAGAACGACGGGTCGGTGAAGACCTTCGTGTAGTTGCTCAACCCGGCGAACGGGTAGCTGCCGGGCATCGCACTGTCGACCTTGTAGAACGACATCAGCAGCGTCCGCAGCACCGGGTAGAGCACTACCCCGAAGACGACGATTGCCGCAGGCAACAACAGGAACAGCGCGAACCGTCCCTCGCCGCGGACTCGGACCGGCCTCACGACTGCAGGAGGCTGTTCGCCTTGTCGGCCGCGTCGTCGAGCGCCTTCTGCGCCGGCTTGCGCCCGAGGAGTGCGTTCTGCAGCTCGGCCTGCAGGACCTGCGAGAAGGCGTTGTAGCTCTTCGCCTGCGGCCGCAGGATCAGGTCGTCGAGCTGCTTCTTCGCCTGCGGTACGACGGCCGGGTTCGTCTTGATCACGGCCGGTTCCTCGTACGACGTGCCCCACACCGGCAGCGAGTCGAGCGCGTACTTCTCCTGCTCGGGCTGGCTGGTCAGGTGCGAGATGTACTTGAACGCGGCGGCCTGGTTCTTGCTGCCCGCGGTGACGCAGAGCGCCATGCCGCCGTTGACGCCCGGCCGGCCGACGCTGCCCTTCGGCGTCTGCGCGACCTGGACCTTGCCGGCCACCTTGCTCTGCTTGGCGTCGTTGGCGGCGCCATACATGTAGGTCCAGTTCAGCACCAGGCTCGCCTGGCCTGCCTGGAACACGCGCTGTACGTCGGCCTCCAGCGACTGCGTCGACGCCGGGTTGGTGAGTCCGTCGACGATCGTCTGCCGCATCCACTCCAACGCCTGGACCCCTCCGCCGGCGTTGAAGGCGACCTTGCCCGAGTCGTCGAGGAACTTGCCGCCCATCGCACCGAGCAGCTGGGCGTAGTCGCAGACCAGCGCCTCGGCCTGCTGCCAGGACCAGATGAACGGGTACTTCACGACGCCGGACGCCTTCAGCCGGCGAGCCGCCTTCAGCGCACCTTCCCAGGTGTCGAGCCACTGCGGGTTCACGTGGGCGTCCTGCAGGTGCGCGGTGTTCAGGAACAGGTACTTCGTGTCCATGATCCACGGGACCCCGTACAGCTTGCCGTCGTACTCGGCGGTGTCGATCGCGCCGGCGAGCATCTCGGTCTTCCACGCGGCCGGCCACTGGCTGCTCACGTCGGTGATCATCTTCTTGCTGCCGAACTCGGCCGGCCAGATCACATCGATCAGCACGACGTCATAGGTCCCGGCGGGACCCGCGGCAACGATCTTGTCGTGCAGCGCCTCGTAGGCGACGAACTCCGGCGTCACCTTGATGCCCGGGTTCGCGGCCGTGAACGAGGCCGTCATCTTCGTGACGTCGTCCTCGGTGTAGGCCGCCTGCTTCATGAACAGCGCGCGGATCTCCCCGCTACTGCCGCTGCCCTGGTCCCCCGTGGTCGCGCCTTTGCCTCCGCTGCACGCGGCCAGCAAGGCCGCCAGTCCGGCCCCACCGGCCGTCTTCAACACGGTCCGCCTGTCGATCGCCACCATCGCCCCACTCCAGGTCTTTTATTTGTTAGGCAACTTTCCTAACATTCGAGCAGTATTGTCAGGGTCGACGAGGGAGTCAAGAACTCCGCAGAGGTGATGTGTGAACCGTGTTGTGAGTGGCACGCCGAGTGCGAGCGTGGTCCTGGCACGCCTGCTCGCGTTGCCCGGACCGCAGACCCGGTCCGAGCTGGCCGCTGCCTGCTCGCTGTCGCGGCCCACGGTCTTCGCCGCGATGGAGCGGCTGGAGGCACTCGGGCTCGCCGAGTCACTCGGTCAGCGCAGCGGTCTCCCCGGCCGGACGGCCACCCTGTACGGCGTTCCTGCGCGCGCGGGCTGTGTCGCGGCGATCGACATCGGCGGTACGAATCTCCGCATCGCGGTCTGCGATGTGAGCGGTACGCCGTTGGTCGAGCTCAAGCGGCCAACCCAGGCGCAGGGCGCGGAGAGCGTCGTACGGCAGGCGGTCGAGTTGCTGGCCGAGGCACGAGCCGAGGCCGGACGGACCGACGTACCGCTGCTGGCTGCGGGGGTGTCCACGCCGGGCGCGGTGAACCTGACCAACGACCCGATGGTTCGTTATGCCTGGAATCTCGGGCAGGAGACGCCGTACGACTTGTATTCGCAGTTGGCCGCGGGGATCGACGGGCCGGTGCTCCTGGAGAACAACGTCAACCTGGCCGCGATCGGTGAGTACCGGCACGGCGCCGGGAGCGAGCTGTCGACCTTCGCGGTGATCGCTATCGGCGCGGGTGTCGGCGCCGGGATCATGCACAACGGCTCACTGTTGCGCGGAGCCCACGGCGCGGCCGGCGAGGTCGGCTTCCTGCCGACCACTCACGCACGACGCGGTACGCCGAGGGAGCCGGACGAGGCAGGCGGTCTCGCCCTGCTGCGCGAGGCGCGGGCGTTGGATCCCGCGCTGCGCGACGTCCATGACTTGTTCGATCGAGCCCGCGCTGGTGACGACTACGCGTTGTCGCTGGTCGAGGACGAGTGCCGCCGGATCCACGAGATCGTCGCCGCACTGAGCGCGATCGTCGATCCCGAGACTGTCATCCTCACCGGCGGGATCGGCGACAACGAACTCCTCGCCGCCCGCGTCGCCGAACTCGCCGCCACGCTTCCCGTCCCGATCGCCGTCACCCGCTCCACCCTCGGCGACCGCGCTTCACTGGTCGGCGCGATCGCGACCGCTACCGATCATGCGCGTACTCAGCTACTGGCTCGAACGTCCTGAAAGAAGTTGTGGAGGTCGCCGACGAGAAGGTCGGGCGCTTGATGGGCGGCATAGTGGCCGCCGGTGCCGTGCTCGATCCAGGAGACGATGTTGGCGTGGTCCCGCTCTGCGTAGGCACGGATCGACCGCAGGTCGTCGCGGAACTGGGACAGCGCCAGCGGAACCGTGGTCGGTCTGTCGGGGGCCGGCTGACGTTCGTATTCGGCGTACAACTGCATGGCGGAGCCTGCTGTGCCGGTCAGCCAGTACGCCGTGACGTGGGTGAGCAGCGTGTTGGGTTCGAGGCCGCCCATGGCCTGGCGGTTCCAGGTCAGCAGGCCGACCGGTGAGTCGTTCAAGGCGGCGCCGAGGATGTGCGGCCGCTGGCCGTGGACATGCGCGTAGGAGCCGTTCGAGCGTTGGAGCTCACGCAGACTGTCGAGGGCGGCTTGGTCGGCAGGACTCAGCACGCTGCGGTCCGGCTCGGTGGTTGGCGGATAGGCCAGCCACTCGCCCTCGGGGAAACAGAAAAACTGCGTGACGTGGGCGCCTGCGACCGCTTCCGGAGCGACGCGACCGAGCTCGGGCGAGATGTGCGAACCCCAGTCGTTGCCGGCCGCGCCGTACCGGTCGTAGCCCAGGCGCTGCATCAGCGTCGCCCAGGCGCGAGCGATCCGGCGCGGGCCCCAGCCGCGAGCCGGGGTCGGGCCTGACCACGTGTAGCCGGGCAGGGACGGGATGACGAGGTCGTAGCCAAGCTCGGTCAGCGGGCCGATCACGTCGACGTACTCGACGACCGAGCCGGGCCAGCCGTGAGTGAGGATCAACGGGAACGCGTTCGGCCGGGGTGAGCGCACGTGCAGGAAGTGGATATTTGTCCCGTCGATCGTCGTCGTGAACTGGGGATACTCGTTCAGTCGTCGTTCCCAGGCTCGCCAGTCGTAGTCGTCTCGCCAGTACGCGGCGAGTTCGTCGTCGACGCCCGAGAGCCGTCGGCGAAGCTCGGTGAGTTGCGCCTCCGGGACCTCGATGACGTACGGCTCAGCTCTGCTTCGCGAGCCATTCGAGCCCCTCCTCTGCGTGCTCGACGATCGTGAAGTGACTCGCGCCCTCGTGGAGTTGCAGGGTCGCGGTCGGGCAGTGGGCGGCGAGCCAGCTGCCGTGGGACGGCGGGATGATGTGGTCCGCGGTTCCGTGCTGGAGGAGGATCGGCGCGGTGACGGTGGTGGGGTCGCAACCCCACGGGCGTGTGTACGACGCGTCGTCGTCGATCTGGCCGTAGGGCCCGGCGTCGAGCCCGGGGCCGGCGACCTTGCCCAGCCAACCCCACGGGCCTTCGAACAGGCGGCGGTCGGTCGCGGTGAAGCCGGCGTCGTACTCGAAACCTGAGTCGTGCAAGGCGGCTCGTACGTCGGCACCGGCCGCGGCGCTCGCCAGCGCGGCGACGCTGGACGGGATCATGCCGGTGAACCAGTCCTCGACGCCGTACGGCGCGATCGCGGCCAGTGTCATGACCGCGCGCACGCGGTCGCCGAGCGCAGCGACGGTGCCCAGCGCGAACGTTCCGCCGCCGGAGTAGCCGACGACCGCGAACCGTTCGAGGCCGAGCGCGTCCGCGAGGAACTCGGTGTCACGGGCGACCGAGGCCACGGTTCGTCCCCGGGCCACGGTCGAGCCGCCGTACCCGGGGCGATCGAAGGAGATCCAGCGGAGGCCGAGGCGTTCCGCGGCCGCGAACAGCGGTTCGGGTGGCGCGCCGACGTTCGGGGTGCCGTGGTTCCAGACGACGGGGATGCCGTCCGAACCGGCGTCGTACACGTGGAGGGTGCGGCCATCGGGGAGGTCGAGGTTCATGCCGGGGACGTCGGAGCCGGTCCGACGGCGTCGACATTCCTAGAAACTGGTGGCTCGGGCTCGCGGGGTTTGGGTCATCCGGAGTTCGGTGGTGAAGGCGTAGCGGTCACCGCGGTAGAGGGCCGAGGTGTACTCGAAGACGCGGTCGCGGCTGTCGAAGCTGATGCCGTGCGTGGCCAGGCAAGGTTGAGTGACGGGGATGTCGAGCCAGGCGGCGGTCTTGGCGTCGGGCATGACGGGCTCCAGGCGGGAGGTGCCGCTGACCACGTCGATGCCGTAGCGGTTCGTGAGCAGGTCGTAGAGGGAGCCGTTAAGGTCCTCCGCCTCCAGACCCGGAACGTAGGACGCGGGCAGAGTGGTCCGCTCGACCACCATCGGGAAGTCGTCGGCCAGGCGCAGGCGCGTGAATGCGATGATCGGATCGCCGACCGGAATCCGCAGCCGGCGGGCGGCGGCCCGCTCCGCCTTCTGATGCCGGAACTCGAGCATTGTCGTCCCGGGGCGCATCCCGCGCCGGCGGATGTCCTCGGAGAACCCGATCATGCCCAGCCAGCGCGCCACCTTCGGCCGGGTCGTGTACGTCCCGCTGCCGTGCCGCCGGATCAGGAGCTCCTCGATCACCAGCTCGTCGACCGCCCGGCGCAACGTCATCCGGGCCACGTTCCAGCGCACAGCCAGCTCCCGTTCGGGCGGCAGCGCGGCGCCCTCCGGCAGCGTGTCGATCAAACTCAGCAACAACGCCCGGATCTCGGCGGCCTTCCCCGGCAGCGAACCATGCATACGTCAGGGGTAACACCCCAGCATCCGGCACCGGAAGCTTTTCCACCGCCGTCGAAGGAGGTGTCAGTAGACCACCGAAATCCTTCGGCCGGACAAAACAAGCACGCTTGATTCTTTTTGGGGATCGTGTCAGTGTCGGTGGCACGATCTCCACCCCCTGGGAGTGCGGCGTGCAAGTAGACGAGGTGCTGGCCGATCTGTGGGCCGAGAGTGCGGAGCTGGATCGGCTCGTCGGTGGGTTGGCGGCGGACGAGTGGTCTCAGCCGACTCCGGCGGAAGGCTGGACGATCGCGCATCAGATCGCGCATCTGGCCTGGACGGATGAGGCGGCGCGGCTGGCGATCGCGGAGCCGGACGGATTCGCCGAGCTGTTGGAGCAGGGCGCGAAGAACCCGACCGGGTACGTCGATGATGCGGCGGCTGAGGGCGCAGCGCTGCCGCCGGATCAGCTGCTGGTCTATTGGCGGGAGTCGCGTGCGGACCTGGCTGAGGTATTGAAGGCGGTGCCGGCCGGGGAGAAGATCCCGTGGTTCGGGCCGCCGATGAGTGCGACGTCGATGGCGACCGCGCGGCTGATGGAGACGTGGGCGCATGGGCAGGATGTGGCTGATGCGTTGGGCGTGCGGCGTCCGCCGAGTAACCGGCTGCGGCATATCGCGCACTTGGCCGTGCGGACGCGTGGGTTCTCGTACCTGCTGCGTGGGCGGGCTGCGCCGGAGGTCGAGATCCGGGTCGAGCTGACCGGGCCGGACGGGGACGTGTGGAGCTGGGGGCCGGAGGATGCGGCGCAGCGGGTGAGCGGGCCGGCGGTGGACTTCTGCTTGTTGGCCACGCAGCGGCGGCACCGGGACGACTTGAAGGTGGTCGCGGAGGGTGCGGACGCGGACGAGTGGCTGGGGATCGCGCAGGCGTTCGCGGGGATGCCAGGCAAAGGACGTGAGCCGGGGCAGTTCGTGGACGGGGCAGGAGCGCCGGGGCAGTACGTGGACGGGGCAGCAGCGCCGGGGCGCTCACCCAGCGCACCAAGCGAGGAGCGCGGGGCGGGGGAGATCGGGTGAGTGCTCCGATTCGGATTGGGAATGCATCGGGGTTCTACGGCGATCGGTTCAGCGCGGTACAGGAGATGCTGACCGGTGGGCCGTTGGATGTGCTGACCGGTGACTATTTGGCCGAGCTGACGATGTTGATCCTCGGGCGGGACCGCCTGAAGGATCCGTCGCTCGGGTACGCGCGGACCTTTCTCAAGCAGCTCGAGACCGGGCTCGGCGAAGCGCTCGATCGCGGCGTGAAGATCGTCAGCAACGCTGGCGGGTTGAACCCGTCGGGGTTGGCGAGGGCGATCGGGGAGCTGGCGGAGCGGCTGGGGCTGCATCCGAAGATCGCGTATGTCGAGGGTGACGATCTGCTGGCGAGAGCGGCTGAGCTCGAGCTGGGTGCGCCGTTGACGGCGAACGCTTATCTAGGTGCTTGGGGCATTGCCGAGGCACTGCAGGCCGGCGCGGATGTGGTTGTGACGGGGCGGGTGACGGACGCGTCGGTGATCGTGGGTCCGGCGGCCGCGCATCACGGCTGGAAGCGGACGCAGTACGACGAGCTGGCCGGCGCGACCGCCGCCGGACATGTGATCGAGTGCGGATGCCAGGCGACCGGCGGCAACTTCTCGTTCTTCAGCGAGATCCACGACCTGGGCCGGCCGGGCTTCCCGATCGCCGAGATCCACGCGGACGGCAGCAGCGTGATCACCAAGCACGACAACACCGGTGGCGCCGTCACGATCGACACGGTCAAAGCCCAGTTGCTGTACGAGATCACCGGCGCCCGGTACGCCGGTCCTGACGTCACCACTCGGCTCGACACGATCGAGTTGTCCGACGACGGGCCGGATCGGGTTCGGATCACCGGGGTGCGGGGTGAGGCTCCGCCGCCGACGTACAAGGTGTCGTTGAACAGCGTGGGCGGATTCCGCAACGAGGTCACCTTCGTGCTGACCGGGCTACAGCTGGAGGAGAAGGCCGAGCTGGTCAAGGCTCAGCTGGAGTCCGCGCTCGTGAAGCGGCCGGCCGAGCTGCAGTGGACGCTCGCCTGGACTGAGAAGCCGAACGCGGAGACCGAGGAGGAGGCCAGCGTCTTCTTGCGGTGCGCGGTGAAGGATCCCGATCCGAAAGTGGTCGGGCGCGCCTTCTCCAGTGCGGCGGTCGAGTTGGCGCTGGCGAGCTACCCAGGGTTCCACGTGATCGCGCCGCCCAGCGATGGTTCGCCGTACGGCGTCTTCCGGGCCGGGTACGTCGACATCCACGAGGTCGAGCACGTCGTCGTACTGCCGGGTGGTACGCGGGTGGTCGTCGAACCGGCCGCGGAGACGCAGCCACTGACTCCGGCCGAGGATGCAGGACTGCCGATTCCGTTGCCGTCGCTGGCGTCGACGGGCCGACCGCGGACGCGCGAGGTCCCGCTCGGGCGACTCGTCGGCGCGCGGTCCGGCGACAAGGGCGGCGACGCGAACGTCGGCGTCTGGGTGCGCGACGAGAAGGCGTGGCGGTGGTTGGCGCACACGCTGACCGTCGAGCTGTTCCAGGAGCTGCTGCCGGAGACGCAGAAACTGACGGTGACGCGGTACCTGCTGCCCAATCTGCTCGCGATGAACTTCGTCGTCGAAGGACTGCTGGGTGAAGGCGTTGCCGCGCAGGCGCGGTTCGATCCGCAGGCCAAGGCAGTCGGCGAATGGCTGCGATCTCGATATGTCGACATTCCGGAGATGTTGCTGTGAGCACCTTCCGGGACAGCGTGCGGCGGTTCATGGTGGCGGAGGTGTTGCCGCACCTGGATCAGTGGGAGCGCGACGGTGAGCTGCCTCGCGAGCTGCACAAGAAGGCCGGGCAGCTGGGGTTGCTCGGGGTGGCATTTCCGGAGGCGGTCGGTGGCGGCGGCGGTTCGCTGCGCGATGCACTCGCGGTGGTCGAGGAGATGCACTACGCGGGTGGATCCGGTGGGCTGGTCGCATCGCTGCTGACCTGCGGGATTGCCGTGCCGCATATCGTTGCCGCGGGCAATCACGAGCAGATCGCTCGATGGGTGCGGCCAACGCTGGACGGTGAGTTGATCGGCTCGTTGGCGATCACGGAACCTGACGGTGGTTCGGATGTGGCCTCGATCAGGACGACGGCTCGGCGTGACGGTGACTTCTTCGTCGTGAACGGCGCGAAGACGTACATCACCTCGGGTGCCCGCGCGGACTTCGTCACGACTGCCGTGCGTACGGAGGGTCCGGGTGCGCACGGGATCAGCTTGCTGGTGATCGAGAAGGGGACGCCGGGGTTCGAGGTGTCGCGGACACTGGAGAAGCTCGGCTGGTTGTGTTCGGATACGGCCGAGCTGTCGTTCACCGATGTCCGGGTGCCGGTCGGGAATCTGGTCGGCGCCCCGGGGTCGGGGTTCGTCCAGCTCGCGGTGAACTTCGTCGCCGAGCGACTGACGCTGGCCGTTCAGGCGTACGCCGGCGCGCAGCGGGCGCTCGACCTCACCGTCGAGTGGTGCCGCAACCGGGAGACCTTCGGCCGGCCGTTGATCTCGCGGCAGGTCGTGCAGCACACGCTCACCGAGATGGCGCGCCGGATCGACGTCGCCCGCGTCTACGTGCAGTCGGTCGCCGAGCGGGCCGAGCGCGGTGAGGACGTCTTCACCGAAGTGTGTTTCGCGAAGAACACCGCGGTCGAGGCCGGGCAGTGGGTTTGCGACCAGGCGTTGCAGCTCCACGGCGGCTTGGGCTTTATGCGCGAGGCCGAGGTGGAGCGCCAGTACCGCGACCAGAAGGTGCTCGCCATCGGCGGCGGCACAACCGAAATCATGACCGGCCTCGCCGCCAAACGACTGGGATACACCACATGAGTAACCGTCAAGCGATGCTGGAGAAACTCAGCGCACTGGAGGCTGAGCATGCGAAGGCGCTGGCCGGGGGTGGGGAGAAGTACGTCGAGCGGCATCATCGGCGCGGGAAGTTGCTGGCGCGGGAGCGGATCGAGCTGCTGATCGACCCGGACACGGCGTTCCTGGAGTTGTCGCCGTTGGCGGGGTGGGGATCCGACTTCACCGTCGGCGCCAGCCTCGTGACCGGAATCGGCGTGGTGGAAGGGGTCGAGTGCCTGATCACCGCGAACGATCCGACAGTGAAGGGTGGCGCGAGCAATCCCTGGACGTTGCGGAAGGCGTTGCGCTCGGACGAGATCGCGCGGGCGAACCGGTTGCCGGTGATCAGTCTGGTCGAGTCCGGCGGCGCGGATCTGCCCACGCAGAAGGAGATCTTCATCCCGGGCGGCGCCATGTTCCGGAACCTGACCCGGCTGTCGGCCGAGGGGATTCCGACGATCGCGCTGGTGTTCGGCAACTCGACCGCGGGTGGCGCGTACATCCCCGGCATGAGCGACTACGTGGTGATGGTCGACGGTGGCGCGAAGGTGTTCCTGGCCGGGCCGCCGCTGGTGAAGATGGCGACCGGTGAGGACGCCGACGACGAATCCCTCGGTGGTGCTTCGATGCACGCCCGGAAGTCCGGGCTGGCCGACTACTTCGCTGTGGACGAGCAGGACGCGATTAGGCTCGGTCGGCAGATCGTCTCGCGGTTGAACTGGCGCAAGCAGGGCCCCGCGCCGGCGCCGTCGTACCAGGAGCCCTTGTACGACGACGATGAGCTGCTCGACATCGTGCCGAGTGATCTCAAGACGCCGTTCGATCCGCGGGATGTGATCGCGCGGGTCGTGGATGGGTCGGTGTTCGACGAGTTCAAGCCGCTGTACGGTTCGTCGCTCGCGACTGGATGGGCGTCGGTGCACGGGTATCCGGTCGGGATTCTCGCGAACGCGCGAGGCGTGCTGTTCAGCGAGGAGTCGCAGAAGGCGGCACAGTTCATCCAGCTGGCGAACCGCTCCAACACGCCGCTGATCTTCCTGCACAACACGACGGGCTACATGGTCGGCCAGGAGTACGAGCAGGGCGGGATCATCAAGCACGGTGCGCAGATGATCAACGCGGTCGCCAACTCCAAGGTGCCGCATGTGTCGATCCTGATGGGCGCGTCGTACGGCGCCGGGCACTACGGGATGTGTGGTCGTGCGTTCGATCCCCGGTTCCTGTTCGCGTGGCCGTCGGCGAAGTCGGCGGTGATGGGGCCACAGCAGCTGGCCGGTGTGCTGTCGATCGTCGCGCGGGCCGCCGCGGAGGCGAAGGGCATGCCGTACGACGAGGACGGCGACGCGAAGATGCGCGCGTACGTCGAGGGGCAGATCGAGGCGGAGTCGTTGCCGATGTTCCTGTCGGGCCGCCTGTACGACGACGGTGTGATCGACCCGCGCGATACGCGCACTGTGCTGGGTCTCTGTTTGTCCGCGATTCACTCGGCACCGGTGGAGGGCACGTCCTCCTTCGGTGTGTTCAGGATGTGAGCCCGATGATTTCTTCAGTGCTTGTTGCCAATCGCGGGGAGATCGCTCGGCGAGTGTTCCGGACTGCTCGCGCGCTCGGGTTGTCGACGGTTGCCGTTTACTCGACGGCGGACGCGGACGCGCCGTACGTGGATGAGGCGGATGCGGCGGTGCATTTGCCGGGGAACGCGCCGGGGGAAACGTATCTGCGCGGGGACCTGGTGATTGAGGCGGCACTTCGCGCGGGGGCGGATGCGGTGCATCCGGGGTATGGGTTTCTGTCGGAGAACGCGGGGTTCGCGGCGTCGGTGATCGAGGCAGGGCTGACCTGGATCGGGCCGCCGGTGGACGCGATCTCCTCGATGGGGTCGAAGATCGAGGCGAAGAAGCTGATGGCGGCGGCCGGCGTACCGGTGCTGGCGGAGTTGACGCCGGCCGAGGTGTCGGAGGCCGATCTGCCGGTGCTGGTGAAGGCTTCGGCCGGTGGCGGCGGGCGCGGGATGCGAGTGGTGTCGCGGCTCGCGGACCTGCCCGGTGAGATCGAGGCGGCGTCGGCGGAGGCGTTGTCGGCGTTCGGGGACGGGACGGTGTTCTGCGAGCGGTATCTGCCGGCTGGGCGGCATATCGAGGTGCAGATCCTGGCCGATCAGCACGGGACGATCTGGGCGGTCGGGGAGCGGGAGTGCTCGATCCAGCGGCGGCACCAGAAGGTGGTCGAGGAGGCGCCGTCGCCCTTGGTGTCGCGGATCCCCTCCATGCGTCCGTTGTTGTTCGACGCGGCGCGGAAGGCTGCGGCGGCGATCAACTATGTCGGTGCGGGGACTGTTGAGTTCCTCGCGGACGAGGACGGGAGCTTCTACTTCCTGGAGATGAACACGCGGCTCCAGGTCGAGCACCCGGTCACGGAGGAGACGACGGGGCTGGATCTGGTCGAGTTGCAGATCGCGATCGCGGACGGTCAGCGGTTGCCGGCCGAACCGCCGCCGACAGTGGGGCACGCGATCGAGGTGCGCCTGTACGCCGAGGATCCGGCGAACGACTGGCAACCGCAGACGGGTGCGCTGCACAAGTTTTGTGTCGATCCGAGTGTGCGAGTCGACTCGGGCGTCGAAGACGGCTCCGTCGTCTCTCCCTTCTACGACTCCATGCTCGCCAAGGTGATTGCCTATGGCCCCGATCGGACCGCCGTCGCGCGGCGGTTGGCGGGGGTATTGGAGCGGGCGACGATTCACGGGGTAGGGACCAACCGAGGGTTGCTGGCGTGGATCCTTCGGCATCCGGCGTTTGTGGCGGGGGACACGGATACGGGGTTCTTCGACCGGTACGGGGTGGGGCCGGGGGTGACGCCGGAGGTCGAACGGTTCGCTGCGCTGGCGGCGGCTCTGGCGGACTCAGCGGGGCGGTCGGGTCCGGTGCGGGTGCCTAGTGGATGGCGGAACCTTCCCTCACAACCACAGCGGAAGAGCTACCGAGTCGGCGACACGACCTATGACGTCGAGTACCGGCTGACCCGGGACGGGTTGGTTGTCGATGGCAACATTCAGCTGATCTCCAGTACGCCGGACCGCGTCGTACTCGCGATCGACGGCGTACGGCGGGTGTTCGACGTGGCGACGTACGACGGGCTGGTCTGTGTGGGGCCGGTGAATCTGACGCCGGTACCGCGGTTCGTGGATCCGTCGGAGCAGGTGGCGGCGGGGTCCTTGGTGGCGCCGATGCCGGGCACCGTGACGCGGGTCGGGGTCGCCGTGGGTGACGTGGTGAAGCAGGGGCAGCCGCTGGTGTGGCTGGAGGCGATGAAGATGGAACACACGATCGTCGCGCCGGCTGATGGCGTGGTCGGTGAGCTCAAGGTCGAGGCAGGTCAACAGGTCGAGGTCGGCGCCGTACTGGCTGTCGTTGGGGAGGAAGCATGAGCTTCTACGTGGAGTCCGAAGAGCGCCAGGCACTACGCAAAGCGGTTGGTGAGCTGGGGAAGAAGTACGGCTACGCGTGGTTCGACCAGCAGGCGCGCAGCGGCGGGAACACCTCCGAGCTGTGGCAGGAGGCCGGGAAGCTCGGCTATCTCGGCGTCAACCTGCCGGAGGAGTACGGCGGCGGTGGCGGTGGGATGGGCGACCTGTCGATCGTGCTCGAGGAGCTCGGTGCGGCCGGTTGCCCGTTGCTGATGATGGTCGTGTCGTCGTCGATCGTCGGCACGGTGATCACGCGGTTCGGTACCGAGGAGCAGAAGCAGCGCTGGCTGCCCGGGCTGGCCGACGGTTCCACGACGATGGCGTTCGCGATCACCGAGCCGGATGCGGGGTCCAACTCGCACAACATCACCACGACTGCCCGGCGTACCGAGGACGGCTGGTCGCTGTCGGGGCGGAAGGTCTTCATCTCGGGGCTCGACGTCGCGCAGGCGATGCTGGTCGTCGGGCGGACCGAGGATGCCCGAACGGGCAAGCTGAAGCCGGCGTTGTTCGTCGTACCGACCGAGGCGGCCGGGGTCGAGTTCCAGCAGATCGAGATGGACCTGATCAGCCCGGACAAGCAGTACACGCTGTTCCTGGACGACGTGCAGCTGCCGTCTGACGCGCTGGTCGGCTCCGAGGACGCCGCGCTGATGCAACTCTTCGCCGGACTCAACCCGGAGCGGATCATGGCCTCGGCCTTCGCGATCGGAATCGCCCGGCACGCGCTCGGCAAGGCACTCGCCTATGTCAAGGACCGGCAGGTCTGGAAGACGCCGATCGGCGCGCACCAGGCGATCGCGCACCCGCTGGCCCAGATCAAGATCGAGCTCGAGCTGGCCCGCCTGATGATGCAGAAGGCCGCCGCTCTGTACGACGCCGGCGACGATCTGGGCGCGGGTGAGGCCGCGAACATGGCGAAGTACGCCGCGGGCGAGGTCGCGGTCCGGGCGACCGACCAGGCGGTCCAGTCACTCGGCGGCAACGGCATGACCAAGGAGTACGGCGTCGCTGCGCTCTCCACAGCGGCTCGCGCGGCCCGGATCGCGCCGGTGAGCCGGGAGATGATCCTGAACTTCGTCGCGCAGCACAGCCTCGGACTGCCGAAGTCGTACTGAGGTCTGGCGCAAATACTCGGGAGTAAGTCACAGTTCCTGCCACTAGCTCCGCCCGCTGCTCAGAAAGGCCGGCCGATGGTCATCACCAGCCAGTTCCCGCCCGTCGAGGTTCTTGATGTCCCGCTGCACGAGGCCGTGCTCGGCCGCGCCCAGGAGTACGGCGACCGCCCGGCCCTCGTCGACGCGGTCAGCGGCCGTGAGATCAGCTACGCCCAGCTCGACGGGATGACGCGGCGGGTTGCGGCCGGACTGGCCGAGCTGGGGATCCGGCCCGGTGACGTGGTCGCGCTCTACAGCCCGAACACGATCCTCTATCCGGTCGTCTTCTACGGCACCACCCGGGCGGGCGCGACAGTGACCACGGTCAACGCGCTCTACACCGCCGACGAGTTGCACAAGCAGCTGGTCGACTCGAAGGCGAAGCTGCTGGTGACGATCTCGCTGTTCCTGCCGGTCGCGACCGCCGCGGTCGAGGGGACCGACGTCACGGAGATCTTCGTCTGCGACCAGGCCGAAGGCTACCGGTCGGTCCAGGAGCTGATCGCCTCGACCGGGCCCGAGCCGGAGGTGACGATCGACCCGGCCGAGGATGTCGCCGTACTGCCGTATTCGAGCGGCACGACCGGCGTGGCCAAGGGCGTGATGCTGACGCACCGCAACATCGCGACCAACCTGCTCCAGGCCGAGGCCACCTTCTCGATGGACGAGAACGAGCGGATCATCGCGATCCTGCCGTTCTTCCACATCTACGGGCAGTCCGTGCTGATGAACCTGCCGTTCCGCCTCGGCGCGACGGTGGTTGTTCTGCCGAAGTTCGAGTTGCAGCAGTTCCTGACCACGCTCGACGAGCAGAAGATCACCCGGGCGTTCGTCGCGCCGCCGATCGTACTGGCGCTGGCGAAGCACCCGGCCGTGGACGGGGTGGACCTGTCGGCGCTGAAGTACCTGACGTCCGCGGCCGCTCCGCTGGACGCGGAGCTTGCTGAAGCGTGCGCGAAACGGCTCGGCCTGCACGGCGTGCTGCAGTGCTACGGGATGACCGAGCTGTCGCCGGGCACGCACGCCGTACCGCAGGACGACCCGGAGCCGCCGCCCGGTGCGGTCGGCAAGCTGTTCCCGTCCACCGAACAGCGGCTGGTCGGTGCCGATGGCAACGATGTCGGCGAGGGGGAGGTCGGCGAGCTCTGGATCCGGGGACCGCAGGTGATGAAGGGCTATCTGGGTCGGCCGGCGGAGACCGACGCGACGATCGATCGGGACGGCTGGTTGCACACCGGCGACCTGGCGCGCGTGGACGAGCGGGGCTATCTGTACATCGTCGATCGGGTCAAGGAGCTGATCAAGTACCACGGCTACCAGGTGCCGCCGGCCGAACTCGAGGCGGTGCTGCTGACCGACGACCGGATCGCGGACGCGGCGGTGATCGGCGTCTCGGAGGACGGCAACGAGGTGCCGAAGGCGTTCGTCGTCCCGATGCCGGGGTCCGGGCTGACCGAGGCCGATGTGCTCGAGTACGTCGCGGCTCGCGTAGCGCCGTACAAGAAGGTGCGGCAGGTGGAGTTCATCGAGGCGGTGCCGAAGGCAGCGTCCGGGAAGATCCTGCGTCGTGAGCTGAGAGCCCGCGAGGCCGCCCGTGAGTGAAGCAGTCCGAGCGCCACAACAGGACCGCAGCCGCGCCACCCGGCAGCGGCTGCTCGAGGCCGCGGTCGAATCGCTCGCCGACGTCGGGTACGCCGCGACCACGGTGGCCGTGGTCGCGGCCCGCGCGGGGGTGTCGCGTGGTGCTGCGCAGCACCACTTCCCGACGCGGGCGGATCTGTTCGCGGCGGCGGTTGAGTACATGACCGAGGTGCGGTTGGCGGAGATCCGGGCGGCTCAGTTGCCCACCGGGCCTGGTCGAACCGAGGCGATCGTGAGTCTGCTGGTGGACGTGTACACCGGTCCGCTCTTCAAGGCCGCGCTGCATCTGTGGGTCGCAGCGTCCACCGAGGAGGCACTGCGCGCGCAGATCGTTCGCCTGGAGGAGCGCGTCGGGCGGCGAGCGCACCGGGCACTTCTCGACGTGCTGGACGTTTCGGAGCGGACACCCGGCGTACGAGAGACGGTGCAGGGCGTGCTGGACATGGCCCGCGGGCTGGGGCTGGCTGACCTGCTGTCGGACGACAGCGCACGCCGGCGCGGGATCGTGCGGCAGTGGAGCCGCATCCTCGATCAGGCCCTACTTGCGCCGGGTGTGTGACCGAACGACCGCCGGAAGGTGTCGATGAACGCACTGGTTGACGCCCAGCCGCACCGATGAGCGACTCGGGTCACCGACTCGCCGGCTGCGAGCAGTCTGAGTGCCGTATGCAGTCTGAGCTCGGTGCGCCACTGCGGGAAGGTCATGCCGAGGTCTGCGCGGCACAGGCGGCTCAGCGTGCGTTCACTCGCTCCTACCTGCGTGCCGAGTTCCGCCAGGGTGCGGTTGTCGGCCGGGTCGTCGTACAGGAGTTCGCAGAGCGCAGCCAGGCGGGGGTCGTTCGGTGTCGGCAAGTAGGTGGGGCGCTGGACGGACCGCTTGAGCTGGTCCAGCAGTACGGCGTACAAGCGGTCGCGCTCTGCTGGGTCGTCCATCGGTGCTGTGTAGGTGAGGATGAGCTCGCGGAGGAGCGGACTGACCACGAGTGCGGACGGCGCGTCGAGAGCGAGCGGGTTCTCGGTCAGTCCGATCGTGTGGAGAGCGGTGTGGCCGTAGGCGCGATGTTCGTGGACGGTGCCGCCCGGAACCCAGATGGCGCGGTTGGCCGGAGCGATCCAGCTCCCGGCGTCCGTGGTCACGGACAGCACGCCCTGACCGGCGTACACGATCTGGTGCTGGTCGTGCCAGTGCGCGTCGATCGCTCCACCGGCGGGGATCGGCAGAATTCCGGTCGAGGCGACCGAGTGGCGGATTTCCGGCATAGGTTGGCATTTTATCGGAAGCCGGACAGCTGCTGCCCGGGCAACGATCGTCGGTATGAGGAGAATTCCGCCGGTCGGACTGATGGCGATCGGGCATGCGTGTGTCGATGTGTACCAGGGCGCCGTGCCGGCTTTGGTGCCGTTCCTGGTCGCCGAGCGCGGGCTCGGGTACGTCGCGATCTCCGGGATCACGCTGGCGGCGACGCTGTTGTCGTCCGTCGTGCAGCCGGTGTTCGGCGTGCTGACCGACCGGCGGCCGCTGCCTTGGCTGCTCCCCGTCAGCATGACGACCGCCGGGCTCGGCATCGCGCTGATCGGGGTCGGCGAGATCTACTGGCTCGCGGCCGGGCTCTCCGGGCTCGGCGTCGCGGCGTACCACCCGGAAGCGGCCCGGATGGCGCGCGCGGTCAGCGGCGGCAGCCACGTCGAGATGAGCTGGTTCTCGGTCGGCGGGAACGTCGGGTTCGCCTTGGCGCCGGCGCTCGTGACACCGATCGTGGCGGCCGGCGGCCTGGGGTGGACGCCGGTGCTGATCGGGCCGGCGGTCTTCGGTGCGGTGATCACGCGGCTCGCGATCCGCTATGCCGGGTTTGTTGCTGTTGGCAATGATCAGGGCGCGACCGGCGTCGACGACTGGCCGTCGTTCCTGCGCTTGTCCGCCATCATGGTCTGCCGCTCGCTCGTGTTCGTCGGACTCGGCACCTTCATCGCCCTGTACGCCGGCCAACGCGTCGGCGGCGGGACCACGACCGGCGGGATCGCGCTGTTCGTCCTGTTCGCCGCGAGCGCGGTCGGTACGCTGCTCGGCGGCCGCTTCGCCACTCGCTTCGGCCGGATCCGCACGCTTCGGACGTCGTACGCCGTCGCCGTACCGGCGCTCGCCGGACTGGTGTTCGTGCCCGGGCCGGCGTTCTTCGGCTTCCTCGGGTTGACCGCAGTCGCCCTTGCGGTTCCGTTCTCCCTGCATGTCACGCTCGGCCAGGACTTCCTCCCCACTCGGGTGGGCACTGCCGGCGGGATGACGCTGGGCCTGGCCGTCAGCATCGGCGGCATCGGCACCCCGGTCCTCGCCACCGTGGCCGAACGCACCTCGCTCCACGTCGCCCTCGCCACCCTCATCGCCCTACCGCTTGCGTGTGCGCTCATCGCCTACGCCCTGAAGGAGCCAGGCGATGGTGTACCGACGGACTGTTAGTAGTCGCGGTCGCCGCGGATCGCGAGGCGTGCCGAGGCCGCGCGGGGGAGCCAACGGCGGCCTATTAACAGTCCGTCCGTACGCCGACGACGCGGCGGTCGACCTGGGCGGCCAGTTGGTCCGGGTCGCAGTCGGCGAGGTGGTCGCGGATGAGTAGGTGGATGAACGAGTACTCGCCGGGGGCGGTGCGGGCGAGGATGAAGCGGTCGGCGGCGTAGGTGAGGAAGGCTCGGCGGCGCCAGGGCAGGTGGCCGGTCCAGCAGAGGAGGACGTCGAGCACGACGCGGTAGAGCGGGCCGGCGTCTTGGGAGAGGCGGGGCGACGCGCCTACGGCGACCATGCCGAGGAGGATGCCGGGTAGTAGGGCGAGGTCGGTCGGCCGCAGTGCAACGAACCCGATTAATGCACCACCTAATGCCCAGGGGCCGATTCGCCAGCGGGCGCTGGGGTGTGAGAGCAGTTGCCAGAAGTTCGGGATAAAGGTCAGCGTGCGGACGGCGCCGGCCACGAACAGGCCGGTCAGGACGCCGGCCACGAAGCTGGGGCTCGGCGCTAGGAGCAGTACGCCGCTGGCCGCCGTACCGGCGATGAAGGCGAGTACTGCGATGGCCAGTTGGCTGCGGTCGAAGTCGCGCCGTACCAGGGCATTGCCTGCGGGTCTCCAGCGATATGCGAGCAGCACTGCGCAGATAGCGAGGGGCAGGGCGGCCACGGCTGTGCAGCCGGCGATGACTCCGGCGAGCAGAGCGGGCAGGCAGATCGTGTGCAGGAGGTAGATCACCGAGCCGTCGGCGTCGCGACCATTGGCGTTCGGCCAGCGCGGTACGACGGACTGGGCGCCGGGGCGGTTGCGTGTGCGCAGGGCGAGGGCGCGGAGCGAGCGGACCGCCGTACGGGCGTCGTACTGGCGACTGCCGGCGCGGCGGCGGGCAAGGACCTCGACGATGAACGTGTCGAAGAGCGCGCGGCGTACGTCGGAGAGATCGGTGACGGACTCGGGGTCGCGGTGCTGGTAGGCCAGCAGGAGGATGTTGAGCATCAGCGGGGAGGTGACCAGGTCCCAGAGCTCGTCGTCCTGTTCGATGGCGACTCGCGCGCCGTCCAGCTCCGGACCGGCCGCGGTGAAGTAGTCGAGCACCTGCTGCCGGGAGAGCGGCTTGATGTCGACGGCGCCCTGCATCCGGAGCGGATTCTTGAGGTGCTTGTAGTCCTCAGTCCGGCAGGTCACTGCGAGTCGGGGGATCGAGTAGTTCATCCGGAGTTCGTCGAGGACGCCGGCCAGCTTGTCGCGGTGGGCGGTGTCGACTTCGTCCAGGCCGTCCAGCAGTAAGGCGAACCGGCCGTTGATCAGCCAGCGCCGGCCGGCTGCTGGGTGAATGCCGTACCTGGTGTCGAGCTCGTCGAGCAGCCAGCGGACGAAGCCGGCCAGCTGCGGACTGTCCCGCGGGTGATCATCGGGTCGCCGCGACACAGCGCCGGTCCAGCGCGACAGGTTCAGCAGCACCGGGATCGGTTCGGTCTCGTCGGCGTGCGCCTGCTCGGCCAGGGTGCGGGCCAGGTCGAGGAGCAGCGTCGTCTTGCCCGCACCGGGCGCGCCGAGGATCAGCATCGAGAACTCGAGGTCGTCGAAGACCGTCGCGATGTGGGCGTCGTCCGGCAGCGCGTGCGGATCGCGATCGAGCGGCCGGACGACGATGTCGTACGGGCGGGCGACCACCTCGGGACGCTGGTCGAGCGCGAGGGCGACCCGGGTCTGGGCCGCGAGCGAGCCGTCGACCCGGCGCTGCAGGGTGCGATCCACCTGGGCGAGCGCGTTCGCCCGGTTGCGGGGTTTGTCGGCCGACCGGCTGGCCAGGACCGGGCGCTGGCGGCTGCGGACCTCGCCGAGGGCGGTCAGGATCAGGACCAGCCACAGGACGCCGATCGCCGGCCACGTCCAACCGACGTACGGGGCGAGGAAGGAAGGCGCCGTGCCGCCGGTGCCGACGTTGATCGCGATCGGGAGCAGCACCAGGCTGAGCGAGGCGGTCAGCACGATCACGACAGCGCGCAGCGCAGAGTCCCGGATCCTCACGCCCCGGAGCGTATCGGTCGGTGGATGGTAGCTGCAGGAATCGTTCAACGATCACGTAAGTTGGACTTTGTCATGACTACTGAGCGGGTCGACCGCGCGAGTGTCGGGCTGAGGTCGGAGCGCGGCCCGATTCTGCTCGCGGTGATGCTGAGCACGGGGTTGGTGGCGCTCGACGCGACCATCCTGGCGACGGCCGTACCGTCGGTGGTCGAGGATCTGGGTGGGTTCACGCAGTTCCCGTGGCTGTTCTCGATCTATCTGCTGGCGCAGGCCGTCTCGGTGCCGATCTACGGGAAGCTGGCCGATCTGCGTGGCCGGAAACCGATGATCCTGTTCGGGGTCACGCTGTTCGTGGTCGGGTCGGTGCTCTGCGGGTTCGCCTGGAGCATGCCGGCACTCATCGCGTTCCGGCTGATCCAGGGGCTCGGTGCGGGCGCGATCCAGCCGATCGGGATGACGATCATCGGCGACATCTACACGGTGGCCGAGCGGGCCAAGGTCCAGGGCTACCTGGCCAGCGTGTGGGGGATCTCGTCGTTCGTCGGGCCGACGCTCGGCGGGGTGTTCTCCGACTACATCTCCTGGCGCTGGATCTTCTTCGTGAACGTGCCGCTCGGAGTCGCGGCGGCGATCGTGCTGCGCAAGCGGTTCCAGGAGAAGACGGCGGCGAAGACCAGGCACCAGATCGACTACACCGGCGCGGTGCTGCTCGCGGTCGGCGGCTCGCTCCTGTTGCTCGGCCTGCTCGAGGGCGGCGTGATGTGGGCCTGGGACTCGCCGGTCAGCATCGCGATCCTGGCGGTGGCGGTGATCCTGATCGTCGCCTTCGCCCTGGTCGAACGGCGGGCGGCCGAGCCGATCCTGCCGCCGTGGGTGCTCGGCCGCCGGGTGCTGAACTCGGCCAACGCGACCGCGTTCCTGATCGGTCTGCTGATGATGGGACTGTCGACGTACGTGCCGGTCTTCGCGCAGGGCGTGCTCGGGACGACCGCGTTGATCGCCGGGTTCACGCTCGCCGCGATGACGATCGGGTGGCCGATCGCGGCGTCGCTGTCCGGGCGGATCTATCTGCGGCTCGGGTTCCGGTGGACGATGTTGCTGGGCTCGGCCTTCGTCGTACTGGGTGCGGGGATTCTGCTGACGGTCGGTGCGCGCAGCAGTGTCTGGCAGCTCGCGGCGGCTTGTTTCGTGATCGGGGTCGGGCTCGGGTTCTCCTCGGCGCCGGCTGTCGTCGCGGCGCAGTCGTCGGTCGACTGGCAGCACCGCGGTGTGGTCACCGGGACCAACATGTTCGCGCGGTCTGTGGGCAGTGCGGTCGGCGTCGCGAGCTTCGGCGCGGTGGCGAACGGCGAGATCGCCGCTCGCCTCGGCGGTGCGCACGCGGACCTCGAGAACCTTCCGCCCGCTGTGCTCGCGCCTGCGGTTCACGACGTGTTCTACGGCGCCGCGGCGGCCGCCGTACTGCTGATTGTTGCAGTTGCCTTCATCCCCAACCGCGTCCCCGAGCAGCCACTCGCCGCTAGGTAGGGAGCGGCCCGGCCAGCGCGATCCACAGGCCGCCGGCGGCCAGCAGGATCAGGGCCACGCCCAGCCCGGGCGCGATCTTCCGCTGCGTCGCGGCCGGCAGCGGCCGGCCGGCGATCTTGCCGGCCACGAGGAGGACGACCGCGCTGACCGCCAGCATCGCGACGATCGTCAGCCCCGCGCTCGCCCAGCCGTAGGAGAGCGGCTGCGCGTCCGGGTAGACATCGCCGAACACGACCTTGGGACGGCTCCGGCGACCACCGGGCAGCATCGCCGACGATGCGGCAAGGCAGAACATCACGGTGGACACGACGCCGCGCACTCTGCGGCTGAGGCGGTGCCGGAGCAGCAGCAGAACGGTGAGGACGACGACCGGTACGCCGAGCCAGCACCAGCCGAGAGCCCGGAGGGCCAGTTCGTCGTGGGCGACCGCCGTACCGAGGTGGGCGACGAAGTCCCGCACGTACAAGTCGCCGAAGACGCCAGAGACCACCAGCACCGCGACGACGAGGATCGACGCGAATCTGCTCCATCGGCTGGTCAGGTTCAAGGCGACAGCAGCAGGTCGGTTCCGCACCCCCGAACTCTCGCAGTTCGGGGGTGCAGTCCCGGAGTCAGACTCGCGGGATCACGAACCTGCGGTACAACGCAGCGTTCCCGCGCGGAGGGCGTGGCCGCCGTCGTTGCCGTCGTCGGCCCACACGACCTGCTTGCGCCCCGCCGTACAGGTCGACGGGGGTGCGATCGCGAACCCTTCGTTGTTGTAGTCGGGCAGTCCGCTCGGCCGGTCGTAGGTCGCGGAGACGGTGAACTTGCCATTGACGATCGACAGCGTCGCGCTGCGTCCTTCGCAGGTGTTGTCACAGGTCGACCAGAGCAGACCGGTCTCCGGCTCGAACTCCAGATCCATGATCGCTCCGAGCCCGCCCGCGAAGGCGGCGACGCGGGTGAATGTTCCGCCGGCCTGGTTCAGCGCGTAGGCGTAGACCACGCCGTTGTCCTCGAGCCCGACGAAGTACAACCCGGTGCCGTGATTGGTGTAGGAGCTCGGCGTGTACGGCGCGTTCGTGCGCTCGTCCTTGAACCCTCTCGCGGTGAGGAACGAGTCCGGGATCCAGGAGATGGCTTCGAGGCCGTCGTTGTTGCCGACCGCGGGCAGGTCGCCGGTGAGGTTCCATTCGGCGGTCGCGTTGACGGACTTCGCCGTGGACTTCGGGTCGAACCGGAGCACTTTCAGCAGACTGCTCCCGCTGTTGTCACCGTCGCGCTCGGTCGCCACGACCAGGCCGTCGGGTGTGGAGACCACCGCTTCCGAGTCCGGATCGCCGCTGCCGTTGCGGTAGTTCAGCGTCCGCGCGCCGACCGAGTCCGGCCGCCACAGGGCGCCGTCGCGAACGAGGCGGTACAGCGTGCTGGGACCGTTCTTCACCGCCCACAACACGTCGGGACTCTCGAAGGTGAGCCCACTGAGGTTCTCACCGAACACGTTGCTGCCGTCGGCAACGGTGACCGCCGCGTCTCCCGGCCAGGTGGTCTCGTTGACCTCCGTCCTGACCGTCACCGCCGTACTGACGGCCGAGGTGTTGCCGGCAGCGTCCCGCGCGCGGACCGCATAGCTGTACGACGTGTCGGGGGTGAGCCCGCCGTCCTGGTAGGACGTGGTCGTCGCCGTACCGACGGGGCTCCCGTTGCGGAGCACCTCGTAGCCGGTGACTCCGACATTGTCCGTCGAGGGCGACCAGGACAACGCCGCGCTGGTGGCGGTCACGGTGCCGGCGGTGAGGCCGGTCGGTGTGGTCGGAGCTTGGGTGTCACCGGTGGTGTCGGTGGAGCCGAAGGCCTGCAACTCCCAGAACGAGTAGCCATACGGCGTACCGCGAGTGAGTCCGACGAACTTCAGGTACCGCCCTCGCGCGGTGAATCCGGTCAGGTCGTCGGTGTTGCCGTCACCGTTGTCCACGGCGACGACCGTGCTGTAGTTGACGCCGTCGTCGGAGATCTCCAGGCGGTACTTGGTGGCGTAGGCGGCTTCCCAGTTCAGCTTGATCCACCGGACCGTGGCCGCCGTACCGAGGTCGATCCGCAACCACTGCGGATCGATCCCCTCCGCGCTGGCCCAGCGGGTGGTTCCGGAGCCGTCGACGGCCTTGGCGCCGGTGAACGAACTGCTCTCGACACTGGAGGTGGTGACCGGTTTTCCCCGGGACAGCAAGGAATCGGCGGCGCTGGCGGGACTGAGGGTGAGGGACGAGATCAGCACCGCGACAACTGCGGTGGTGACCGTAGTACGTCGGAACAGGGACACTTCGCGCTCCTTCCGGCCGGACAGGGCGGGGGCTCGGTGAAACAGCAGCGATTCTGTTAGGAAAGTTTCCTAACAGAATCGGACTGTACCGAGGCGTGCAGGCACTGACAACAGCTCGGCCGCCTACGCTGGCGTAGCATGCGGGAAGTCGATTGCGTCGGTGCACTGATCCGTGATCCGCGGGGACGGGTTTATACCCATCGACGATCGCAGGACCGGCGGCTGCTGCCGGGGATCTGGGACATCGTCGGCGGGCACCTCGAGGCGGGCGAGACGCCCGAGCAGGCGCTGGCGCGCGAGGTCGAGGAAGAGACCGGCTGGACGGTCCGCGAAGTGCTGGGGACGGTCGCGGACTGGGAGTGGGAGTGGCAAGGCCGCGTACGGCGTGAGCTCGACTATCTGGTCGCGGTCGACGGCGACCTGTCGCAGCCGCGACTGGAGGTGGGCAAGCACGACGCGTCGGCGTGGGTCGGGCTGGACGACCTGGAGTTGCTGATGGTCGGGCGGACCGACGGGGACCGGCGGTTGCGCGACATCGTCGCCCACGTGGTTCGGATGCGGCTGACGGAGCGATTGCGGCTCGAACCGATCAGTGGACCGGGTGCGGTCCTGACCGGACATGAAGCGGACCTCGTGCGACTGTTCGCGGACCCCTGGGTGTCCCAGTGGTACGGCGAACAGTGGTCACCCGAGGTGGCCGCGGAGCGCGCCGCGGAGATGCATCGCGCCTGGGAGCGCGATGGTGTCAGCAAGTGGATCGCCTACGAACGGTCGACGGGCGCGTTGGCCGGGCGAGGCGGGCTGTCCCGACTCACCGCCGGTACGCCGACCGCCGTGGCGATCGAAAAGCTCGTCGGACCGGAGTGGGCGGCCGACCGGCTGGAACTCGGGTGGGCGCTGGTCGGGTCGGCGCGCGGCCGTGGGCTGGCCACCGAGATCGGACAGGCCGGTCTGGACTTCGCGTTCGAGACGCTAGGAGCACAGGCAGTGATCGCTTTCACCGAGCGTCACAACGCGGCGTCGCGAGCGGTGATGGAGCGGCTCGGCATGACCTCCGCGGGCGAGATCACGGCGGAGGGCTGGGTCGAGGGCTCCGAGACGGTGCGGCCCGACGCTCCCTTCGCGGTCTATGTCAGCTCTCGAGGGCGCTGACGAACCGGGTCAGTAGATCGGCGAAGCTGTCTCGCTCGCGATCTGTCCAGCCGGTCATCGCGTCGGCGAAGCGCCGGCGCCGATGCTCGTGGACGGCGTCGAGCCGCTCCTGGCCGGCGTCGGTCAGGACCAGGTTGGTCCGGCGGCCGTCCCCCTGGTCCGCCTCCCGGCGGACCAGTCCGGCCGCGACTGCCGCGGCCACCAGCTTGCTGGCCCGCGGTTGGTCCACACCGAGCCTGGTCGCGACCCCGTTGACGCCGGTCGGCGTCGTACCGGCTGCTTCGAGTGCGTCGAGGACGTCCTGGACCGGGTCCGGCCGCCCGGCCTGCTCCGCGAAGGTACGGCGGGTCTGCCGACGGCGGATCGTGACCATCGCGGTCTCCACGCGGGCGACCGGATCCGGGGTTGTCATCACAGCTCCAGACTATATGCTGATTGACATGTATATGTCAGATGACAACAAGCCTATCGGGTGGTGGCTCAAGGAGCTCGACCGCCTGCTGGAGTCGTCGTTCGAACGACTCCTCGCGGCCGACGGGCTGACCCGCAGGCAGTGGCAGGCGCTGAACGCAGCGGCCGGCGACGAGCCGATCGCGGTCGCGCTGGCGCCATTTCTCGACGGCAACCCGGAAACAATCGCAGCCGTCACCGAGCCGCTGGCGGCACGCGGCTGGCTCGCGGGGGATGAACTCACCCCCGCCGGCCAGGCAGCGCTCACCGGATTGACCGCGAAGGTCCGGGCGCAGCGGGCGCTGGTGACGGCCGGCGTCAGCGACGACGAGTACGCGGCCACGGTCGACGTACTGCGCCGGATGGCCGGGAACGTGGCCACGGCATGACAGAGGCTCCGCCGTGTGACCACCCAGGCGCGGTGGTCACACAGCGGAGCCGGCCACCTCGGGGGGGTGGTTCCTGGTGAGGTGTCAGGAACCACCGGTGGTGTCCTACCGCCCAGGACACCCGACCCCGTTCTGGCCCGAGGTGTCGGCCAGGAGGTGGTGGTTGGAACGGCTGGGCGGCGGCGATACAGGGACTCAGCCGCCAAGCCCAGCCGGGCTTTGGGCGGTGCGGTCCGGGGCTGAGGAGTGCCCCGGACCGCACCTGGGTTTCGTTCGGAACTGAGGAGGGTCCCGAACCTTCCAGAGATGCTGAACCCTGAACGTGAGGAGACTCCAGGGTGCAGCGCACCGAGTCTGAGGAGGACCCGGAAGTTTTCAGTCAGGCGTTTGAATCAGTCCGTGCTGTCGAGCGGTCCGAGCAGGTCGTTGGTGACCTTGAGGCCGGCGAAACGGCGCTTCATCGCCTGCTCGTAGCGGGCCGCCAGCGGCGCTTCGGCGACGTACTGGGCGATCACATGTTCACCGAACCAGACCCGAACCCGGCGACGATGCTGTCGCGCCGTCATTTCCGCAATGCTCACTGCCTCTCACCCCGTAACTCTGAGCCCTTGCAACCAGTTGGACTTACTGGTTGTCATGGCAGTAATGGTGCACGAGCCCAACGTGACCGCTCTAGGACCTGAAGAGGACCTTTGCCGGACCTCTTACGGACCTCTGGCGGACATCTGGAGGACAGCACCTTGTCGTGGGGCATGAGTCGAGACAACGTCTGTTCTGACGTGAACGGGAGGAACGATGGCGGCGAGGTTGGCGCCTAAGACGGTCCTGGCGCACTTGATCCAGCGCCGGAACCAGACCTACTCCGAGATCGTCGCCGAGTTCGTCGAGCTGGGTGGAACCATCACCGAGCGGCACCTGCGGCGCCTCGCATCGGGCGAGCGGGCAGGAACCACTCCCCAGACCCGGCGCACCCTGCAACGCATGTTCGGAAAGCCGGTCGAGGAGCTCCTCGCGCCGTACGTCCCCGAGCACGTGTCGGCCCAGCAGCACGGGGGTCAGCAGATGGTGCCGGTGGCTGGCACGGGTGGACGGATCACGACAGGTAACGAGATGGAGGTTCTCGACATGGCTGCCAGCCGAGCGAGGGCATTTGCCCTTGCGGCCCAGTCCGGTCTCGGAAGCGAGGCCATGGAACAGGTGTACGACGACGTTCGCCACGTCGCGAAGGCGTACCCCCAGCGGCCGCTGCCGGAGATCCTCGGTCAGCTGGTCGAGACCCAAGACCTGGTCTTCGCGCTGCTGGAGAGCCGGCAGCGTCCCGAGCACCTGCGGCAGCTGTACTTCCTCGGCGGGGTGACCGGCGGTCTGCTCGCCAAGGCCTCGCACGACCTCGGGAACCCGCACGCGGCGCTGACCCAGGCGCGGACCGCGTTCCTGTGCGCCGACAACGCCGACCACCACGGCCTGCGGGCCTGGGTGCGCGGTCTGCAGTCCCTCGTCTCCTACTGGGCCGGCAACCCGCACGACTCGGTCCGCTACGCCCAGCTCGGCGCCGGCTATGCCGAGCAGGCCAACAGCACCACCAGCGTCTGGCTCCCGGTCAGCGAGGCCCGCGCCTGGGCCGCGCTCGGCAACCCGGAGGCCACCCGCGCCGCGCTGGCGCGCGCCGAGGACGCCTGGGACAACGTGCAGAACGACGACCTCGACGACATGGGCGGGCTGTGCACCTTCGGGCGCAACCGCCAGCTGTACTACGCGGCCGACGCGCTGGCCTGGCTGCCCGGTGAGGGCGAGCAGGCCGAGCGGTACTCGCGGCAGGCCGTCGACGCGTACGCCGACCAGAACCACCCGGAGTGGGCCTTCGGCGACGCCGCCGGCAGCCACGCCGCGATGGCGATCAGCCGGATCGCCACCGGTGAGCTGGACGGCGCCGCGGACGCACTCGCTCCGGTGCTGGACCTGCCGGCCGAGCGCCGGATCAACGGCGTCGTGCACTCCGCCCGCCGGGTTCACCAGGCGCTGCGGCAGTCGGGTCGCGCCGACGACGCCCGGGAGCTGCAGGAGGAGATCGAAACGTTCACCCGGACCCCCATGCAGACTTTGAACCGCTGACCCCGGCGGCTGGCAACAATCGCCTCATGGAACCTCTCAACGGTCGCTTGACCGTCCTCCGCGAGTTCCGTGCGGACGATCTCGACGACTATGCCGCCATCTGCGGTGACGACCGGGTCACCGACTGGATGGCTTTCGACAGTTACGACCGGGCCAAGGCGATCGAGGTGCTCAACGGCATCATCGAGCGATCCGCCCGCCCGGACCGGTCCGACTACATGCTCGCCGTCACCCGCCGGGACGACGACCACGTGATCGGTTTCGCCCGGATCGCCCCGGGCACCCCGGCACGCGCACCCTGGTCAGCCAAGCTCGGGTACGCCGTTCACGCCGACCACTGGGGGCGCGGCTACGCTACGGACGCCGCCCGGGTGATGCTCGGCTTCGCCTTCGGCACCCTGCGGGTGCACCGGGTGACCGCGGCCATCGGCCCGGAGAACGAGGCCTCGATCGCCGTCGTGAAGCGGATCGGCTTCAGCTTCGAAGGTCACCTGCGTGACCATGTGTTCACCAACGGTGCCTGGCGGGACTCGTTGCTCTACTCGATCCTCGAGACCGAGTACGCCGATCGTTCACCTGCCGGTCATCTGGAGCCTTGACGGCATTTTGTCCTTACCTGCAGGGTGGCGGCTATGCAGCAGCTACCCGCCTGGGCGGACACCGACGTACCGGAAGCGACCCTGGATCCGCAGGGGGTGTCGCGGCGGAATCTGATCCGGGGTGCGGGTCTGCTCGGCGCGAGCTTCGCCGTGAGCGCTACCGGGGTGGCGGAGGCGGCCGCCGCGACCACGCCGTCGTCCCACGGTGATCCGGAGTTGGTCTACCTGGTCGGCGACCATCACGTGCACAGCCGGTACAGCCATGACGCGAAGTACGACTTCACGCAGCTGGCGCAGCGCGGTGCGCAGTTCGGGCTGGACTGGATGGCGTTCACCGAGCACAGCAACTTCGGACACGCCGACAAGGGCGCCGCGGCCGAGAACGCCGAGGTGCTGAAGGCTCGCGCCGAGAACCCGCGGATGCTGATCTTCCAGGGGCTGGAGTGGTACATCCCGGCGGCCGAGCACGGCACGCTGCTGGTCGCTCCCGGACCGAACAACGTCGCGCTGCTGCAGCAGTTCGAGCGCGAGTACGACGGGAAGCTCACCAACCGCTCGGGGGACAGCCCGGAGAACGAGCAGCACGCACTCAAGGGCATGCAGTGGCTGGCCGCTCAGAAGCGCAGTGGCTTCGTGGACGACGTACTGGTGGTCGCGAATCATCCGCTGCGGCTCGGTATCGACGCACCGCACGAGATCCGCGCCTGGCGCGACACCGGCGTCTGCATCGGCATGGAGGGCGCTCCGGGCTCGCAGGGCGACGCTGAGCCGGCCTGGGTGAAGTTCCGTGGCGCCACGAACGCGCAGCGCGGCGAGTACGTGAACTCTCCGAGCGCCGCGAGCTACCCCGGCTATCCGCTCGACGCATACCGCACGTACGGCGGTTTCGACTGGGCTACCGCGACGGTCGGCGGACTGTGGGACAGCATGCTGGCCGAGGGCCGCCTGTTCTCGATCACCTCGAACAGCGACAACCACCGGACCATCTGGGACACCTGGACGGACGGTGTGTTCCCGCCGGGGCAGAACTTCGACAGCCTCGGCTGGAAGCCCTCACCGACCAACACGGACACCCCGCAGGCCGGGAGCGACTTCTGGCCCGGTCAGTTCAGCCGGACGCATGTTGGCGTGACTCGGTACGGCTACCTCGAGGTGATGGCCGCACTGCGGGCCGGCCGGGTGTGGGTCGACCACGGTCAGCTGGTCGACGGCATCGACGTACGGCTGGCGCCGGCAGGTTCCCGGCAGCGTGGGGTGACGCTCGGCGGACGTCTGCGAGTACGGCGGCACGAGCGACTCGAACTGCGGATCACCGTGACCAGCGCGACTCGGCCGAACTTCCACGGCATACTGCCGCGGCTGGCGCACGTGGACGTAATCCGTGGTGCGGTGACCGGTCCGACCGCCGACCGGGACAGCTGGAAGGCGCCCGACACCAGAGTGGTCGAGCAGGTCGACGTACAGCGCCGGACTGGCACCTACGAGCTGTGCATCCCGCTGGGACGGGCCGAGCGCTCGCACTACGTCCGGGTGCGCGGCAGCGACGGCAACCGGCACGGAGTCGGCTACCTGGGCCGCAGCATCGACCCTGCCGGTCCGATTCAGCACCCGACCAACGACGGCGACCCGTGGCTGGACACCTGGCTCTACACCAACCCCATCTTCGTTGACGTTGTTTAGCTTGGAGTGGTGGGCAGACTGGCAGTATGAGAGACCAGCTGGCCCGCATGATCCTGACGAAGGTTGCGGGGCCGGACCCCCAGGCTGAGCGCGCCCGGGTGCATCAGACGCCCGGTCCGCGCTGGTTCGCGCCGGGCAGCCCGATCCAGCGAGTGCACGGGGATGCGTCGATGTTCGCGGGCGGTCTGCGCGCTCTACTACTGCAGTCGATGCATCCACTGGCGATGGCAGCTGTCTCCGCGCACTCCGGGTACCGCGGTGATCCGTGGGGACGCTTACAACGCACCAGCTACTTCCTCGCGATCACGACGTACGGCGCTGTCCCGGACGCGGAGGCGGCGATCGCGCGAGTGCGAGCGGTGCACGAGCGGGTCCGCGGAGCGAACTACCGCGCCTCTGACCCGCACCTGCTGAAGTGGGTGCACGTCGCGGAGGTGGACAGCTTCCTCACCGCCCACCAGACGTACGGCGCCAATCCGCTCGACGCGGCCGACCAGGATCGCTACGTCGAACAGACGGCCTTCGTGGCCGGCAAGCTCGGAGTGATCGATCCGCCGACAACCGTCGCCGAGCTGCGTCGGACCCTCGCCGACTACCAGCCCGAACTGCGCGGCACGACCGAGGCTCGGCAGGCGGCGCGCTTCATCCTCGTCCACCCACCCGTGCCCTGGGCCGCGCGCCCGGCGTACGGCGTACTGACGGCGACCGCGGTCGGGCTGCTCCCGTGGTGGGTGCGCTTGCCGTTGCGGCTGCCCTATCTTCCTTTGACAGAACAAACTGTGGTCCGCGCGGCCGGTGACGGCCTGACCCGGACCATCCGGTGGGCTTTGACGTCGCCGACGCTGGGGGAAACCGCCGTAAAGACTTAACCGCCGGTAGGTTGTTCTCGTGCCGCTGCGTCCACATCGCCCCCTCCCGCTGGCCACGCCCGCGGGAGTCGAGGTGCTGACCCGGATCTTGACCCAGGGCCCGATCCCGCGGGTGGAGATCGCGCGGCGGACCGGACTGTCGCAGGCCGCGGTCACGAAGGCGGTCGCGCCGCTGATCGAGGCCGGGTTCGTCACCGACCAGGCGGTGCCGTCGGCCGAACTCGACGGCGGTGGTCAGATCGGGATCGGGCGGCCGGTGAGCCCGCTGACCGTCGTACCGCACAGTGTGTCGGTGATCGGTGTGAAGGTGACGCCGACCGCGCTGATCGGCGTCACCACGGACTTCACCGCCGGCATCCGGAACGTGTGTCACCGGCCGCTGGAGAGCACCGATCCGAAGAGCGTGATCGAGCGGCTGGCCGAGCTGGCCAAGGAGTTGATCGGCGCTCTGAAGTCCGGGGCCGAGACGGTCGGACCGGTGGTCGGCGTCGGCGTCGCCGTGTCGGGTGACGTCGACGAGCGGCATGGTGTGGTTCGCGATTCGCCGTTCATGGGGTGGCGCGACGTACCGGTGGCGGAGCTGCTCGGGCGCCGGCTGAAGCTTCCGATCGTCGTGACCAACGACGTACGGGCGCTGACCGTGGCCGAGCATTGGTTCGGGGTCGGGGTGGATGCCGACTCGTTCGCGGTGGTGACCATCGGTTCCGGGATCGGCTGCGGGCTCTACATCAACGGCGAGGTCGTCTCCGGCGCGTACGGCGTCTCCGGCGAGCTCGGCCACCTGCCGCTCGCACCTGGTGACCTGGTCTGCACCTGCGGCCGGCGCGGTTGCGTCGAGACCGTGGCGTCGTCGGACGCGATCCTGAACCGGATCCGGGAGACGACCAAGCAGCCGACGCTGGACCTGGCCGGCGCGATCAAGCTGGCGCACGAGGGTGACGAGCACGCCCGCGAAGCCTTCGACCGGGCCGGCGAGGTGATCGGCTCCGCGCTCGCCGCGATGGTCAACCTGGTCGGACCCGAGCTCGTGGTGATCGCGGGCGAGGGCGTCGCGGAGTACGACCTCTACGAGGACCGGATGCGCCAGGCCTTCGGCGAGCACGCCTTCGGAGCGGCCGGCGACTGCCGCCTGATGCTGCGCTCGCACACCTTCGACGACTGGGCCCGCGGCGCGGCCGCGACCGTCATCCGCGCCTACGTCCGCGGCGAGCCCCCACTCCAGCGCTGAGTGGGGACCACCGGCGAACTGCGCTCAGGTACGAGCGGCGGCGAGGATCTTGCGCCAGACCTTCTTGTAGGCCTCGAGCCCGTCGGCGGCCAACGGGCCGTCGGGGCCGGCGGTGATCGAGACCCGCTCCGGGATGGAACCCCAGACGGGGATGCCTTCCTTGGCGTACGCCTCCATCAGGTCCTGGTACGCGCGGGTGTAGGTCCGCGCCGAGCAGATCACCACGCCGGCCGGAACGTCCTCCGGAACCAGCTCGAGGACCGCCTTCACACGCGGCGTCTCGACACCGCCGACACGGGTCGGAATGACCACGATCCGGGCCCGCTCGAGGGCCTTGTTCAGCAGCCGCTCGTGGGACGGCGGCATGTCGACAATGCCGATCCCTTCCGGCGGCACCTTGTCCAGCGCCTTGGTCAGCAGCCGCTCCGTCGGCGCCTCGGAAATCTCGATCCGGTCCAGGTTCGCGTCGTCCGAGGCATCGATCCAGTCGGCGGCACTGCCTTGTGGATCCGCGTCGACGAGAGTGGCTGTGCGACGGTTGGAAGATGCCAGCGCGGCCAAGTACACCGACGTGGTTGTCTTCCCGACCCCGCCCTTCAGTGCAGCTGTCACGATGATCATGGGACCGACGCTACCGTGTTTCGGCGGAAATCCGGCGTGTCGTCGGCGTTGCTTGAAAGACCCGTGATAATTGCCCACGGCCCCCTTGAACAAGCTCAACCCAACTTCAACCTGTCAGAGGAGAGCCAGCCTGTGCCCGATCGGTACGCCGGACGACCCTTCCTGAAGCTCGTCGACAGCTACGTCCTCTCCCTGATCGGCGAGCTGGACCCGGCCACCGCCGAGTCCCTGGAGCGGATGGCGCCGAAGCTCAACGAGACCTACGGCCTGTCCGGCGCGACCTGGCAAGAGGTGGTCCGCAGTCAGCTGCACCTACCGCCGGACACCGCTCGTCAGATCGTCGACGGATGGTTCGCCGAGCCCGGGGATCCGGACCCGGTGGCGTGGAGCCAGTTCGTCGCGGACCAGATGATCGGCTAGCCATGTCGTTACCGAGTGTGCTGAGCTGATCACCGGTTAGCGTGGCGGGGTGGAGCGGCAGGAGGCTTGGATGGGGACTCGGCGGGCATTGCTCGGGGCTGTTGGACTCGGGATTCTGGTGACTGGATTCGACCCGGTACGGCGGTCCTGGGCGACGGACGCCGGCAACGTGGAGCCGCTGCCACCGCTCGACGGACAAGTGGTCCTGGACGGGGCGAGCCGCGAGGCCGTGTCGCAGGACGCGGGCCGGTACGTGCAGAAGATGCCGCAGGCGGTGCTCGTGCCGGGCTCGGTGCGGGACATCCAGGCAATGATCAAGTACTGCGTCAAGCACCGGGTGAAGGTCGCCGCGCGCGGACTCGCCAACACCACGGACGGCCAGGGCCTGGTCGTCGGTCTGCTGATCGACATGCGGGCCCTGCGCAAGATTCACCGGATCGACGCGGATCGCGCTGTTGTCGACGCCGGGGCCGACTGGCTGCAGCTGACCAACGCCGCGCATGCCAAGGGCCTGACGCCGCCCGCCTTGACCGGCTTCCTCGGTCTGACCTTCGGCGGAACGCTCTCACTCGGCGGGATTCCGCCCGCGATCCAGTCCGGCGGGCAGGTCGACAGCGTGCTCGAGCTCGAGGTCGTCACCGGCACGGGTGAGCTCAAGCGGTGCTCGGCAACGCAGGATCGGGAGCTGTTCGAGGCGGTCCTGGCCGGCCTCGGTCAGTACGCCGTCATCACCAAGGCGACCGTCCGCCTCGGCCCGGCGCCGGCCAAGGTCCGCGGTCACGAGCTCGCCTACACCAGCTCGAAGGACTTCTTCAAAGACTTCAAGACTCTGCTCAAGCGCTCCGAGATCAGCGAGATCTACGGCGACTGGTGGCGTCCCGGCGAGCACGGCGAAGTCAGCCACCTGAACGCCTTCACGTTCCACTCGGCGGCGTCCCCTCCGAGCGACGCGCACATCCTCCGCGGCCTCACCAAGCCGCCGACCGCGGCGATCGTCAGCCAGAACGACTTCCTCCCGCACGTCACCCGCATCGACGCCGCCGTCGAGCAACTCCGCGAAGCCCTCGACTGGGACCACCTCGCGAAGCCGTGGATGACCCTCTGGTTGCCGGAGCGCTCGGTCGAGCAGTACGTCGCCGACGTCGTCAGCAACCTCACCCCGCACGACGTGGGCAACGGCGGATTCGTGCTGATGTACGCACACCGCCGTACGAAGCTGACGCGGCCGTCCCTGCGCCTCCCCGCTGCTGACGGCAGCGACTGGGTCTACCTCTTCACGCTGATGACCGCCGGGCCGGCCGGCGCCGGCCCAGAGTTCGCCGCCGAGATGCTGAAGCGCAACCGCCGCCTGTTCGACCAAGCCCGCGCCCTCGGCGGCGTCCGCTACCCGATCGAGTCAACCCCGTTCACCCCCGCCGACTGGAAACAGCACTACAGCAACCGCTGGCCCCACCTGCAGGCGCTCAAACGCAAGCACGACCCAGCCGGCATCCTGACGCCGGGCCCAGGCATGTTCTAGCCGTCCCCCGTCGCCTCGCTCCCAAAGAGCAGCCACCCACTCCCCAACAACCCCGCTGCTCTTTGTGCACGACGCGCATCTTTGGGAACCCACCAACCACGAGAAGCTCACTGACCTGACCGGTGGGTGCACAAAGTTGGATCTCGTGCACAAAGAGAAGACAGCGCACCTTTGGGCGGTTGGGTGGGCGAGGACATGCGGAGGTGTTGCCGTGCAGCTCGGGGCCGTCGGCAACGACACGTGGTGGTCGACTGGTTCGTGGTGGTGCACGCTTAGCGGGTCGACCGGATTGGGCGGGTGAACGACTAGTACGTGTCCTTGGCGACGCCATCCGCCGGACCCGCGAAGGAGCGCGCGTGTCCCGGAGCGAGGGGGTACCTCGCTCCGGGGGTGGGTTACTTGCCTAGCCAGGTGTTGACTTTGGCGGTGTTGGCGTCGACCCATTTGGCCGCGGCGGCGTCGGGGGTCATCTTGTCGACGGCGATCATGCGGGCTACGGCGTTCTGGTCTTCGTTGGTCCACTGGAAGTTCTTGACCAGGTCGTAGGCCGGGCTGCCGGAGTCGGCGAACTTCTTGGAGACAATCTTGTCCAGGTCGTACGGCGGGTAGTCGCAGGCGATCTTGGCCGGATCGGCGTCGCAGCCGGCCTTGTACGCCGGGAGGTTGATCTTGACGAGTTTGAGCTCGTTGAAGAACCACTGCGGCTCGTAGAAGTAGGCGAGCAGGGGCTTCTTGGTCTTCTCGGCGTCGCGGAAGGCCTGGATCAGGGCGGTTTCGCTGCCGCTCTGGACGACCTTGTAGTTCAGACCGAGGTTCTTCACCAGCGCTTCGTCGTTCGTCACGTACGACGGGTCGCCGTCGAGGAGCTGGCCCTTGCCGCCGGACTCCGAGGTCTTGAACAGGTCGGCGTACTTGTTCAGGTTCTTGGAGTCGGTGATGTCGGGGTACTTGGCGGCCATCCACGGCGGGACGTACCAGCCGATCACGCCTTTGACGCCGGTGGAGCCGGCCTCGACGGCGACCTTGTCGGTCTGGATGTACTTCTTCTTCAGGTCCTCGTGGCCCCAGTTCTCCAGGTTCACGTCGACCTCGCCGGTGCCGAAGCCCTGCCAGGCGATCTCTTCCTTGAGGTTCTTCTTCACCACCTTGCAGCCGAGGTCCTTGGTGGCGACGTAGGCGACCACGGCGGCATTCGCCTCGTAGCCGACCCAGGGGCTGACGGTCAGGTTGAAGCTGCCGCACGCCTTGCCGCCGGCGGCGGACGGCTTCGGTTCGTCACCGACCTTCGCCCCGCCGCAGCCGGCCAGGGCCAGCGCTGCAGCCGCCAGGACACCGGCGTACCGGAGTTTCTTCACTGCTTGTCTCCTTTTCCGTGCGGCTTGGGCGCCGCGGCTTGCGTGATGCGGTCGAGCAGGACGCCGAGCAGGACGATCGCCAGGCCGGCCGCGAGGCCCTTGCCGTAGAGCTCGCTCTGCGCGAAGCCGGCCGCGACGTCGTAGCCGAGGGCGCCGGCGCCGACCAGCCCGCCGACGACGACCATCGCGAGCACGTAGATCAGGCCCTGGTTGACCGCCAGCGTGATCGCCCGCCGGGCCACCGGCAGCTGCACCTTGCTGATCACCTGCCAGCTGCTGGAGCCTACCGAGGTGGCCGCCTCGACGGTCGCGACCGGGACCGCTTTGATGCCGTCAGCAACGATCTTGGTGGTCACCGGTACGGCGTACACGACGGCGGCCGCGATCGCGGTGAACCGGCTGGTGCCGAACAGAGCGAGGAACGGGACCAGGTACACGAACGGCGGCATCGTCTGCCCGGCATCGAGGATCGGCCGGATGACCAGGTCGACCCGCCGATTGCGCCCGGCCCAGACGCCCAGCGCCAGGCCGACGGCCACTACGACCACGGTCGCGAGCAGCGTCGAGGCCAGCGTGATCATGCTGTCCTGCCAGACCCCGGTCGCGACCAGCAGACCGATACACACCACAGCCGGTACGGCGGCCTTCCAGCGACCGAGAATCGCGGCCACCGCCACGACGAACGCACCGACCAGCCACCACGGCGACCCGGTCAGCAGCGCCTCGAGCGGATTCAGCACGCCCTTCGTGACCGCGTCGCGCACGCCGTACGTGAAACCGCCGAAAACGTCCTGCACCCACGTCGTCACGTCAGCGGCGACCACCGCGATCCGAGACCCGATCCCAACCGAAGACGGGAACTCGGCCGCCCAAACATAAGTGCGCGAAAACCAGATCGCCACCAGTACGCCGACCGCTCCCGCCCCTAGCGCGACCTTCCGTCGTACCGAAGCGATCCGCCACGGCCGGTCGCCGGCCGCGGTGGTCACCCGGTCGAGCACGATCGCGATCACCACGATCGCGAGGCCGGCGTTGAACGCGACTCCGACATCCAGCGTTTGCAGCGCCTTGAGGACTGTCTGGCCGAGACCCGGCGCGTCGATCAGAGCGGCGACGGTGACCATCGACAGCGCGGCCATGATCGTTTGGTTGATTCCGACGACAACCGTGCTGCGCGACATCGGCAGCAGGACCTTGGTCAGCGTCTGACCGCGGGTCGAGCCGAGCGAGCGGGAAGCCTCGACGCTCTCCGCCGGAACCGAGCGGATCGCGTGCGCCGTCAGCCGGACAGCCGGGGGAGCCGCGTAGATCAGAGTCGCGATCGTCGCCGCGGCCGGGCCGATCGCGAAGAACAACGTCAACGGCGCGAGATAGACGAACGTCGGCAGCGTCTGCATCAGGTCGAGGATCAGCGTCGCGACCTTGAACGCACGCTCCGACAGACCGGCCCAGATGCCGAGCGGGATGGCAACCAGCAGCGAGAGCAGCACGGCCGCGATGGTCAGCGCGAGCGTGTCCATGCTTTCCTGCCACAGCCCCTGCAACCCGACGAACGCGAGCCCGGCCGCGGTCAGCACCGCGACCTTCCAGTTGCCGAACGCCCAGGCCAGGTACGCCGAGATCGCGACCACGCCGAGCCAGCCGACGACCGGAACGGGCCGGCCGAACGAAGGCTGCGACACCAGATCCTGCAGCAGTACGACGAGCTGACCGACGGCAGTCCGGATCCCGTCGAAGACGACGTTGCCCTGGCCGACAAAGTCCCGGTTCTCGGTGAGCCAGCGGTGGAAGCCGGTCGTCTCCTGCCCGCCGAGCGGCAGTGTGTCGATCCCGCTCAGCACGAAGTACGCGGCCACCCACACGACCAGAAGCACGCCGATGACCACGCTGCGCCGCGGGCGACGTACCTCCACGTGCGCGTCGCTGGTGATCGCCGCCATCAGTCGGTCGGGCGGTCGGACGGACGCGCGGACCAGTGCGAGTCGGCTGGGTCCGCCACCACGGCGAGGATCTCCTCGTCGCTGATCACGCCGAGCAACTGCCCCTCCGAGACGACCTTGACCGGTCGGTCCGCCTCCAGGACCAGGCGGGTCGCCTCGCGTACCAGCGTGTCCGGGCCGAGCTCGGGGCCGTCCAGCGGCTCGCCGTCGCGCGGCGGGCGCGCGATCCAGCGCAAAGTCAGTACGTCGGCCCGCGGGACATCGCGGACGAAGTCGCGCACGTAGTCGTCGGCCGGTGCGCCGACCAGCTCGTCGCCGGTGCCGAGCTGGATCGCGGCGCCGTCGCGCATCAGCAGGATCCGGTCGCCGAGCTTGAGCGCCTCGGACAGGTCGTGGGTGACGAAGACCATCGTCTTGCCGACCTCGCGGTGCAGCCGGACGACCTCGTTCTGCATCTCGCGGCGGATCAGTGGGTCGAGCGCGGAGAACGGTTCGTCGAAGAGCAGCACATCAGGGTCGTTCGCGAGCGCGCGGGCGAGGCCGACGCGCTGCTGCATACCGCCGGAGAGCTGCTCGGGGTACTTGTGCTCGTTACCGGCCAGGCCGACCAGGTCGATGACCTCCTGGGCCCGGCGCCGGCGGTCCGGCTTGCTCTCGCCGCGGACCTCGAGCCCGTACGAGACGTTGTCGATCACCTTGCGGTGCGGGAGCAGGCCGAAGTGCTGGAACACCATCGAGAACTTGCTCCGGCGCAGCGCCCGCAGCCGCTTCTCGTCGGCCGCGCGCAGATCCTCGCCCTCGAAGATCAGGCTGCCCGCGGTCGGCTCGATCAGCCGGGTCAGGCAGCGGACGAGCGTGGACTTGCCCGAACCGGACAAGCCCATCACCACGAACACCTCGCCGGGTGCCACATTGAAGCTGAGGTCGCGGACGGCCGCCGTACAGCCGGTCCTGGCCGCCAGCGCGGCGCGGTCGAGCGACGCCAACTCCGGCCGCCGGGGTACCCGCTGGGCCTTCGGGCCGAACACCTTCCACAGGCCCTGGATCGACAACAGCGCGTTGTCGTCGTCGATCTCGGGATACTCGAGCTGAGCGGTCACGGGTCCCTCCCGAGATTTGTCGTGAACCGCGACTGTATCCAACGACCAGTCCCAGCACGTTCTCCTGGGGTGTTTGTCTCGTCAGGAAGGGACGTACGGCGGCGCCTCGCCCCAGCCCCAGTGCGGGACCGGCGCCTTCGGCGGCGGGGTGGCGCCGGGCTGCGAGTTGGCCAGCGCGATCCGGGTGCCCCACTCGACGTACGCGACGAAGGCCGAGCGGAACTCCGGGTCGTCGGGGAGCCCGGCCGGGTCCGCGCTCGCCGCGATCAGCGCGGCCCACCGCGACCGCTGCTCCTCGGTCAACTGCAGTCCGATGTGATGCGCCAGCATCGCCGGATAGCCGCCCAGCTCCTCGGTGTAGCGATCGTGCCCGCGGAAGACCTCCCCGAGCCACAGCGCCACGTGCTCACGATGCTGGTCGCTCATGTGCGCGAAGACCGGCGCCAGCACCGGATCCTCGAGCACCCGGTCGTAGAACACCTCGGTCAGCCGCCGCAGCGCCTCGTGGCCGCCGGCCCATTCGTAGAGCGTCGGAGTCGTCATGTAATGATGTAATCACAGCTTCAGGGCCATGGCGACGACGAATTGGCCGGGGTCGAGCTCCGCGGACCAGATCGTGTTCTGGAGGATCCGGCCCGCGGTCCAGGCGAGCGCCCGGTCACGGTCGATGCCGGTGATCTCGAGCATCAGGTCGAAGCGGTCGCGGATCGCCTGGTCGAGGTTGCCGGTCGCCAGCAGATCGTCCCAGCGGTTGTGGAGCACCGGGAACAGCTCGAAGGCCGGGTCGCCGGCGAGCGGCTTCGGGTCGATCACCAGCCACGGCTGCCGGTCCGACGCCATCACGTTGTCGTAGTGCAGATCCCAGTGCAGCAGGCGGTCGCCGGACTCGGGGATCAGTTCGCGGAGCTGATCGGCGTACCGGCGGACGAGGCGCTGCTCGGCCGGGTCGCCGAGCGTGAGGTCGGCGGCGTCCTCGACCATCTCGGCCGCGATGTCCGCGAGCGTGCGGACCTCCGGTGGCGCGGGCACCTGGATCAGGCGAGCCATCAGCTCGGCGAGGATGCGGGTCGCCTCGACGTGATCCGGTACGGCGTTCAGCGTCTGCGGGTGGAGTCGCTCGAGTAGCAGCGTGGAGGTGGCCGGATCGTCCTCGAGTACGGCGACCACGTCGTCGGGCGACCAAGTGCGCAGAGCGAGTGCCTCGGCCGCACTCTCGTCGTTCCATGGCTGCAGCTTCAGCATGGCGTCCGTGCCGTCGCGGCGGACGACCGGGACGATCAGCGAGGCAGCGCCGTTCAGGAAGTCTCCGGTGCGGGTGAGCTCCCAGCGAGCTAGGTACTCGTCGAGCTGGCCCGGCAGCCCGGCCAGCCACTCCGGAGACTCGTCCCCGTGCGACTCGATCAGCTGCGCAGGAATCATCATGCGACGAACGCTTCCGGGAAGTGCTTGGCGTAAGCACCGTCCAGATCGTCATCGGACATCGACAGGAACCGTCCGAGGACGCGATCGCGAGAGATGACCGCCGCACAGGCGCAGATGAGCAGACCGAGAATCACCAGGCTGGCGCTCGAGTTCAGGCCCCCGGAGATCAAGCCGCCCAGCAAGGCCCCCAATGGCATCACGATCCCCGACAGAAACGACACCGAGGCGACCATCCGGTTACGGTAACTCGACGGCGTGGCCAGGACCCGCACAGCTCCGGTGTTGACCACCACCATGCTCAGCCCGGTCCCGGCGGCGAGCAGGAACAAGGAGCTGACCGCCGAGAAGACCAACGGCCCGCTGCCGGCCAGGCCGCCGGCCGCGCCGGCGCCGACGAATCCGAGTCCCAGCGCGCCGAACCCGCTGACGACCGTACGTCGCCGTCCGAGCAGACCGGTGATCCGTCGGGTCACGAAGGTACTGCCCGCGATCAGGCCGACCGCGAACGCGGACTCCACAACGCTGAGCACCCAGGATTCCGCCGCGAATCGTTCCACGACGACGATCGGGATGATGACCGCGAACACCGGGTACAGCGCGAAGTTCACGACCATCGTCGTGATGGCCAGGCGCCACTCGGGAGTCACCCGCCGTACGGCCCGGAAGCCGGCGACGACGTCACCTACCCACCGCGCCGCCCCGCCGGACGCAGCCCCGGGCACAGTCTCTTGGCGATCCATCACCAGCACCAGAACGGCGGAGCTGACGACGACGGCGGCCGAGAGGGTGAGCACTGTCCGGTAGCCGAAAGGGCCGATGAGCGCGCCGGCGACGATGGGACCGGCGAACGCCGAACTCGACATCACGGCGCTTCTGATCCGGACTGCGTCGGCGACATCGGCCCGCTGGACCAGCTCGCGGATCAGGGACATCTGCAACGGCTCCCGAACGCCAAGGCCTGCGCCCAAGGCAACGATTGCGGCACTGACCAGCCAGAGACTGTACGTCCCGGTCCAGGCGGCGACGGCCAGCGTCGAACTGATCAATCCGCCCGCCACATAACAGCAGAGCACGACCACTCGTCCGTCGAACCGGTCGCCCAGCCAGGCGAGCGCACCGCGGGAGAGCACGTCGGCGCCGATCCCGAGTGCCACCAACGCACCGAACAGCGCCGGGTTTCCGGTCTCGCGAAGCACCCACCAGGCGACCGCGACCTCGAGACAGCGGGTGGCGATCGTGCCCAGGAACGAGGCGGTCTGCAGTAGGTAGAAGTCCCGCTTCACCTCGGCACTGTAGGTGCTGCGGCGTTCATGTGCTTGGGTCTTGTCTGTGACTGAGGTGGAGCGCCGGCATCGGCGCGTGCAGCGGATCGTGGCGCTCGTGTACGTCGGGATCCCCGTCGTACTGCTGGCGATCGTGGCGTTCGTTAGCTCGCGCGGGCCGGCGGCGGGATGGGTCGTGTGCCTGGTGCCGGTCGCGATGCTGGCGCTGGGCCTGTACTTGCTGCCGCGGCACCGGTACCAGCCGCGGTGGTGGGCCGGGATCGGCGGACTGTTCGGAGCGGTCGCGGGAGTGACCGCAGCGGTCTACCCGCTGGTGACCGGGCGCTGGTGGGTGACGGGAGTGCTCATCGGGCTGATCGCGGCAGTTCCGGCCGCGATCTTCGGGTTGCTGGTCGGGCTGCTGCTGGCTCGCCGGGCGAATCTGGCGCTGCTGGTTCCGGTCGTGCCTGAGCTGGCGGAATCGCCGTACGAGCTGGTGTTTCAGCTGCGCGGAGCGCCGCTCTCGACGGTGCTGCTTGGTGCGGACGCACTGGAGATCCGCGCTGCGCCGACCAAGCGGAAGGGCGCGGAGCAGTCGCGGAGTTATCCGCTGAGCGCGATCACCGGCACCTTCGAGGTCGACCTGAGTGGCTCGGAGCGGCTCAAGTTCCCGATCGCGCTATCGGTCGCGGGCACGCCGGGACCGGCCGTCATCGTGCAGGCCGCCGGCGAGGACTGGGTGCTGCCGACGAACGAGGCGGCGATCCTGATCGAGCTGCTGGACCGCCGCCGTACGACGACGGCCTAGTTGCCGGCCGCGGCGCGTTCCTTGGCGGCGGTCTCGGCCTTCTCGGCCTGCCAGCCGTCCTCGTTCTTGCCGATCCGCCAGTAGCCGGACAGCGAGACGCGGTCGCGCGCCAGGCCGCGCTCGGTGAACAGATGCTTGCGAAGCCGCAAGACGAACCCGGCCTCGCCGTGCACGAACGCCTGTACGTCGCCCTCGGGGAAGGTCAGCGCCTCGACCGCGGCGACCAGGGCATCCCCGCGGGCAGCAGCGCTTCCAGCGCGGTGGAACCAGGTCACGTCGACCTCGCTGAACTTCTGCTCCTCGGTCTCGTCCTCGACCTCGACGAACACGGTCGCCTTGGCGCCCGGTGGCAGCTGCTCGATGGCCGCGCCGATCGCCGGCAGTGCGCTCTCGTCACCGACCAGCAGGTGCCAGTCGGCCGACGCGTCTGGCGCGTAGGCGCCGCCGGGGCCGTTGTACCAAACGACGTCGCCCGGCTGGGCCGCCGCGGCCCACGGCCCGGCAACGCCCTCGTCACCATGGTGGACGAAGTCGATCGCCAGCTCCTTCGTGGCCTCGTCGAAGCTGCGCACCGTGTAGGTCCGCATCGTCGGCCACTGCTCGGACGGGAGCGTCTCGCGGATCACGCCCATGTCGAGCGGCTCCGGGTACTCGACGCCGGCCTTGCCGAACAACAGCTTCACGTAGTGGTCGCTGGTGCCGTTGTCGACGAAGTCGTCGGCGGTGAACACCACTCTGATCATGTGGGGCGTGATCCGCTCGGTACGACGGACCACGGCCCGCTTCGGCGTGCGGTTACGGCGGGGTGCGGGGCTGGCCACGGGACCACGGTCCTCTCGAGCGGAAGTTAGGATGACCTAACTCAGGCTAACCCACGCACCCCAACCGAGGACAAACTCAGGTTCCGCGGATCGTGAAGGTCTTGCTGATGGCGGCCGTCAGGCTGCTGCCGCACGCCGGGAACAGCACCCGGTAGGGGATGTTGCCCTTGTACGCCGGCTGCGCGGTCAGCGTGTAGCGGTAGCTGACGTCGCGAACCTGCCCGGAGTTGACCGTTCGCCACTGGCTCGCGCCGTACAGCCGCTGCAGGTGCACCGGGCACCGGTTCGAACCGCCGGTGACGTTGCCGTTGACCGCCACCTTCGTGCCGACCGGAGCGCTGGTACGCGCCGGCGTCGCCGAGACGGTAGGGATCCGCCTCGGGGAGTTCGCCCAGCCCTTGGCGATCGGGAACGGGTCACCGCCCCCGATGGTCAGGCAGGTCAGCGGGATGCTGGTCCGCTCGGCCGCGTACGTTCTGGTCACGTAGCCCGCCGTATCGGTGAGGACCGGCGCCGAGCCGCCGAACTTGCATCCGGTGTCCTGATCGAGAGAGACCTTGAGCCGCGAGCCGTACGGCTTGCCGGTCTGGTCGTTGATCACCGACCAGCGGAAGGTGTACGGCTGGCTGACCGGGCTCGGCGCGTTGAGCTGTTTCACCGTGATCCGCGGCTGGTTGGTGCCGGTCACGGTGAGCTTGGGACCGTTCACCACGTCCGTCGGCTCGTCCCCCATCTCGGCGTACAGCTCTCCGGTGGTCATCACCGAGCGGACCTGGAAAGTCCCGTTGGCGGTCGACGGCACCCGCAGCACGCCGCGCCACTTGCCGTTGTCCGATGTGCCTTCGTAGCGGGTCAGTCTGGCCGAGTAGAGGTCGTCCAGGTGCCCGGTGCCACCCACACGATCGAGGATGGCGTGCAGGGTCTGATCGGGGCTCTCCCCGGGGAATTTCGCGTCGACCTCGACGGTCACCGGCACCGTGTTGAGCGACGACACCGCCACGCTGGTCCGGCTGAGCCGGACGTCGGTGACCACGTCGCCCGGTTCGGCATGTGCCGCCGGAGCGAAGCCGAGCGCCGTACCTGCCAGCGATACCACGAGTGCTGCACGAACGGTCCTCATTCACACTCCCGTGATGTAGAAGGTCTTGCTGCTGGTCGCGACGATGTTGTTGCAGGCCGGGAACTGGGCCCGGTAAGGGATCTTGCCCTTGTACGCCGGCTGCGCGTTGAGCGTGAACCGGGCACTGGTGCGGACCTTAGCGGTACCAACGGTCCGCCAGGCGGTCGCGCCGTACAGGCGCTGCAGGTTGATGGTGCAGCCGGCCGCGTACGGCGCGGTGCCGTTGACCGGCACGATCGAGCCGACCGGCGCACTCGTCTTCGACGGGGTCGCGGAGACGGTGATCGAGTTCTTCACCGAGAGCCAGGCACTGGTGATCGGACCGGGGCTGCCGGGAATCCGGAGGCAGTACAGGCCGTAGTTCGACTTGTCCGGGATCGACAGCACGCCGTTGACATCGGTCAGCGCGACGTCGGGTTCGCCTTCGACGCAGGTGTTGTCCTTGGCCGGCCAGGTCTTGATCCGCGTGCCGTAAGGCTTACCGGTCTGCGAGTCGGTGATCGTCCACTTGATCGTCACCGGCTTGTCGATCGGAACCACCGCAGGTGTCGCGGTGCCGACGATCTTCGGGCGGTGCGTCCCGGTCACCGCGAGCGTCGGCCCGTCGACCTGCACCGGATAATCCTCACCGCACGACGTACAACCGAAGTAGTAGCTGCCCGCGATCACCTTGCTGGCCTTGATCGTGCCGTTGGCCGTGGACGGCACGTTCACCACGCCCTGCCAGGTGCCGTCGTCGAGCGTTCCCTTGATCAGCTTCAACGGCATCGAGTACAAATCGGGCGGACCGCCGGTGAACTCGACGTAGAACGTGTCGTAGTCACTCGGCTTCGCCGAGCCCGTCATCGTCACCGTGACCGGCACCGTGTTGAGCGACGAGACTGCGACACTGCCGCGGCTCAGCACCAGCGAGTCGACTTCGAGGTCCGGACCGGCCGCCTGCGCGGCGGTCGCCGTACCGAGAGTGGTGAACGTCAACGGCACTGCGAGGAGAGCAGCGAGAATGCGCATCAGATACCCCGAATCGTGAACGTCTTGCTGACGCCGGCAACGAAGCCGCTGCAGGCCGGAAACTGCACCCGGTAAGGGATAACGCCCTTGTACGACGGCTGCGCGCTCAGCGTGAACCGAGCACTCGACCGGACCTTCGCCGTACCGACGGTGCGCCAGGCGGTCGCGCCGTACAGCCGCTGCAGGTTGACCGTGCAGCCGCTCGCGTAGGCAACCGTGCCGTTGACCGGGACGATCGTGCCGACCGCCGCGCTGGTCTTCGCCGGCGCGGCCGTGATCGCCGGCAGGGTTGGGATGTAGGTGGCCGCACTGGCGATCGGCGCCGGATTTCCGGGCAGCCGGACGCAGTACAACGAGCCGCTGTCCGACAACTTCAGCGTCACCGATCCGCTGAGGTCCGAGAGCACGGTTCTGGTGTCGGTGCCCTCGGCGCAGGCAACCTCGTTGGTCGGGTTCATCCGGATCCTGGTGCCGTACGGCTTGCCCGTCTGGGAATCGGTCACGGTCCACTTGAGCGTGAACGACTGCCCCACCTGCACCGCTTTCGGCGTGAAAGTCGCGGTGATCTTCGGGATGTGCACTCCGGTGACCGCAAGCGTCGGCCCGGCGACCGGAACCGGATAGTCGAAGTCACACTGCCCGCAGCCGAAGGGGTGACCGCCCGCGATCACCCTGGTGGCCTTGATCGTGCCGTTGGCCGTGGACGGCACGTTCACCACGCCCTGCCAGGTGCCGTCGTCGAGCGTGCCTTTGATCAGCTTCAACGGCATCGAGTACAACTTGCGCTGACCGCCGGTGAACTCGACGTAGAACGTGTCGTAGTCGCTCGGCTTGGCCGAGCCCTTGAGGGTGATCGTGACCGGGACCGTGTTGAGCGACGAGACCGCGACACTGCCGCGGCTCAGTACCAGCGAGTCGACTTCGAGGTCCGGATCGCCGGCCGCCTGCGCGGCGGTCGCCGTACCGAGAGTGGTGAACGTCAGCGGGACTGCGAGGAGCGCCGCGAGCAAGCGTCGGTTCGTCATGAACCAAGAATGAGCCCTCGCGGCGCTCCCACTAGACCAGAACTCAGGTCCCGCTGATCGTGAACGTCTTGCTGACGGTGGCCGCGAACGCGCCGCAGATCGGGAACGAGACCCGGTACGGCGCCGGGCCCTTGGCGGCGGGTTGTGCGGTCAGGGTGAATCGGCCGCTGGTCCGGGTGGTCGCCGTACCGAGCGTTCGCCAGGCGGTGGCGCCGTACAAACGCTGCAGGTGAACGGCACAGGGGTGCGGTGCACCGGTGACCGAGCCTTCGACGGGCACGGACGCACCAACCGGCGCGGCCGTTCGGGACGGCGTGACTGCGACTGCGCCAAGACGTCGCGGCGCGAACGTGAGCTTGGCGATCGGCTCGGGGACACCCGGCAGGATCAAGCAGTGCAGGCCGGAGGCGCCCGCTGCCGCGTAGCTCTTGACGACGTAACCGCTGGCCGTGCTGAGCTCCGGATGCCCCTGGTTCCGGGCGCAGTCGGCGCCTTGCCCCATCACGACCTTCAGCTTCGTGCCGTACGGCTTCATGGTGTCGGCGTTGAGGATCGACCAGCTGATCTTGTACGGCTGACCGACCGGCACGATCTCCGGGATGAACCGCGCGCTGAGCCGCGGCTGGCCGGTCCCCTTGATTGTCAGCTTCGGCCCGATGACGGTGGTGTAGTCGGGCTGTTGCCCGTCGCCGCCCAGACCGTTGCTCACCAGGTCGACACCATAGACACCGCTCGTGGTGGAGCGGACGTGCGCGAAGCCCCGCCACTTGCCGTGTTGCGTGGTGCCTTCGTAGCGCGTCAACGCCGCGGACGAGAAGCTGTACGTCCCAGGACCGCTGTCCCGGCCGAAGGCGGCGTACAGAACCATGTTCGGGTCGGCGGACGGTCCGTCGAAGCCGCCGTCGACCTCGACGGTGACCAGGACCGTGTTGAGGCCGGTCACCGCGACCTGGCTTCTGCTCAGGCGAACATCGGTGACGGTCAGGCCGGCAGTCGGCTCGGCGTGCGCGACGGGCGCGGTGCTGAGCACCGCGCCCATCAGCGACGCCACGAGTAGTGCTCGCAGCATTAGATTCCTTTGATTGTGAAGGTCTTGCTGACGCCGGCCAGGTAGTTGCCGCACCTCGGGAACGACACCCGGTACGGGATGTTCCCCTTGTACGCCGGTTGTGCGTTGACCGTGTAGCGGCCGCTCTGCCGGACGTTCGCCGTACCGACAGTGCGCCAGGCGGTCGCGCCGTACAGGCGCTGCAGGTTCACCGGACAGTTGCCCGGCGCACCGGACACCGTGCCGTTCACCGGGACGATCGAGCCGACCGGTGCACTGGTCTTCGACGGCGTCGCCGAGACGACGACGGCGCGCTTGGGGCGGTTGACGAACAGGCCGAGGGCACCGATGGGTGCCGGATTGCCCGGTAGCTGCAGGCAGTTGAGGAAGTTGCCGTAGTCGGCGGGGTACGCCTTGGTCAGGTAGCCGTTGGTGTCGGTCAGGTACGCAGGCCCGCCGAACTGCTCCACACAGCCGTTGTCGTTGGCCAGCCAGACCTTCAGCCGGCTGCCGTAGGGCTTTCCGGTCGATCCGTTGATCACCGACCAGCGGATCGAGTAGTTCGCGCCGTACGGGACCGGATCCGGAAGCACCCGCGCGGTGATCTTCGGGAGGTTGCTCCCGACCACCGTCAGCTTCGGCGGAGTCCCCGGGACCGGGGTCGGATCGGTCATGTCACCGCTGCCGGGCCAGTACTGGCCGACCATGATGCCGGTGAGCTCGAACGTGCCGTTCGCCGTCGAGGGCACGTTCACCACGCCACGCCACTTGCCGTCCTGTGTGGTTCCTTCATAGCGCTTGAGTGGGGGCGTGATCAGGTAGGTCAGCGGGCCCACACCGCCGGAGCGGTGCAGGATTCCGAACAGCGTGGTGTTCGGGTCGGCGTCGGCCCAGGCGTACTTGGCGTCGACCTCGACCGTCACCGGCACGGTGTTGAGCGACGAGACCAGGACGGGTGTCGTCCTGGGAATCCGCGCCGCTGTGACTGTCAGGTCCGGGTTCGGGCTCGCCGCCAGTGCGGTGGGGGCGGTGAGGGTCAGTGCTGCCAGCGGCGTCACCAGGAGCGCCGCGATCAGTCGGATGCGCATCAGATCCCCCTGATGGTGAAGGTCTTGCTGACACCGGCGCGGAAGTTGTAGCAGGCCGGGAACGACACTCGGTACGGGATGTACCCCTTGTACGCCGGTTGTGCGTACAGCTCGAATCGACCGCTACCCTGCCGGACCTTCGCCGTACCGACGCTGCGCCAGGCGGTCGCGCCGTACAGGCGTTGCAGGTAGACCGGGCAGCCGGTCGGCGCACCGAGGACTGTTCCGTTGACGGTCACGATCGAACCGACCGGAGCACTCGTCTTCGCCGGGGTCGCCGAGACGATGCCGGGACGGTTGATGCCGATCGAGAGCCAGCCGGACGGCGACGGGATGTTGGGCAGGAGCAGGCAGTTCAACGCCCCTGCCATGCTCGCCGGGTAGGACTTGGTGACGTAACCGTTGGTGTCGGTCAGCGCGTTCGAACTGCCGTAGCTCTCCACACATGCGCTGTCGTTAGCGAGCGCCACCCGCAGCCGGGTCCCGTACGGCTTGGCGGTCTGCGAGTTGATCACCGACCACCGGATCGAGTAGCCCTGGCCGAACGGCACCGGGTCCGGGATGATCCGCGCGGTGATCTTCGGGAGGTTGGTCCCGACCACCGTCAGGGTCGGCGGGCTCGGCACCGGCGTCGGGTCGGTCATCCCGTCGCTGCCCGGCCAGTACGGCCCGACCATCACGCCGGTCAGCTGGAACTGCCCGTTCGCTGTCGACGGCACGTTCACCGTGCCCCGCCACTTGCCGTTCTGGGTGGTTCCCGAGTACCGCTTGAGCTCGGTGGTGAAGAGATAGCGCAACTGGCCGGTGCCGGCCGACCGCACGAAGATCCCGTGCAGGGTCGTGTTCGGGTCGGCCTCCGGCCAGGTGTACTTCGCGTCGACCTCGACGGTCACCGGCACCGTGTTGAGCGACGACACGGTAACCGGTGTCGTCCTGATGATCCGGGCCGCCGTCACTGTCAGGTTCGGGTCCGGATCTGCCTGCGCGGTGGAGGCGCCGAGCGCCAGGACCACCATCGGCGCCATGAGCTGCGCCACCACTCGAATCATCCGCATACAGCACAGAGTGCTGCCGGACCACCCACTCCGCCTACAGCCGCGCCCGACAATTGCGCGATCGGGCGGAGCAGGTGGACCGGAAAGCTCAGACTCCGGTGATGGTGAAGCTCTTGCTCACCCCGGCGAGGGTGTTCTGGCAGGCGGGGAACTGCACCCGGTAGGTGCCCTTGCCCAAGGCCGCGACCTGCGCGGGGAGTGTGTAGCGACTCGTCACCGACAGTTTGGCGCTCCGCAGCGTGCGCCAGGCGGTCGCACCCGACAGCTTCTGCAGGTTGACCGGGCAGCCGTAGGTGATTCCGGCGACGTTGCCCTTGACGGAGACCGTCGTACCGACCTTTGCGCTGGTCTTGTCCGGGGTCGCCGCCACGATGCCCGGCCGCGGCACGAGCGCAATGTGGTCGTCGATCGGTGCCTGGGTGCCCGGAATCAGCAGGCAGTTCAGGCGGTCCGCCTCGGCCGGGGCGTGCTGAGTGACGATCACACCGGCTGCGTTGGTGAGCAGCGCACCCGCCGAGCCCTTGGCTTCAAGGCAGGCGTCACCCTTGGGGTGCAGCACCTTGAGGCGCGTCCCGTACGGCTTGTTGGTCCTCGAGTCGAGGACCTGCCAGGTGACCGAGTACGCCTTGCCGAACGGCACCGGGCTCACGCTGAGCTTGCGGGTGATCTTCGGGATGTGCAGACCGGTGACCGCGAGCGAGACACCGCTCACCGGGTCGTTGTCCGGCGTCTTGGCCTTGAGCGACCGGTTCAGGACACCGGCGTACACGGTGCTGACGTCGAGCCGGCCGTCGGCGGTGGACGGGACGTTCACCTTGCCTTCCCAGGTGCCGTCGGTCGGTGTGCCGGAGATCAGCTTCAACGGCTCGGAGAACACCTGAGTGGAGTAGGTGTGCTTGGACTCGTAGCTGTTCAGCTCGACGTACATCGGCTGGTTGGCGGTGCCCAGCTTGTAGGTGGCCTTGACCGTGACGGTCACCGGCACAGTGTTCAGACTGGAGACAGCGACCGACGAGCGGCTGAGGAGGACGGATTCGACCTGCAGGTCGGGCGGCGCGGCGGACGCCGGAACGGTGCTGAGCGCCGCGCCTACGAGAGACGCGACGCCCAGGGCCGTAAGAAAGTTACGAGTCTTCATGCCTCAATCATGAAGCACTGTCAGGTCCCCGTGATCCAGAATGTCGGGCTGACGGCTGTGACGTAGTTCGAGCAGGTGGGGAACTGCACGCGGTACGGGATCTTGCCCTTGTACGCCGGCTGCGCCTTGAGCGTGTAGCGCTTGCGCGAATCGGTCTTCACGGTGCCGACGGTCCGCCAGGCGGTCGCGCCGTACAGGCGTTGCAGGTTCACCGGGCAGTACAGCGGGGCGACCTTGACGACGCCGTTCACCGGGACGATCGTCCCGACCGGCGCGCTCGTCTTCGACGGTACGGCGGTGACGACGCCGGGGTGCCGGAGCAGGATCGTGAGGCCGCCGATCGGAGCCTGGCTGCCGGGGACCAGGAGGCAGTGGATCGCGTCGTCGGAGATCGTCTTGTTCATGATGACGCCGTTGACATCGGTCAGTACAGTGCCCGCCGTGCCGACCCGCTCGACACATCCGTTGTCATCGGCAACGATCACGCGGAGCTTGGTGCCGTACGGCCGCCTGGTCTCCGAGTCCATCACCTGCCACCGGATCGTGACCGCTGTGCCGGCCTTCGCGATCGACGGCGTCGAGATCGAGCCGAACTGCGGCTGGTGCACGCCGGTGACCTGGATCGCCGGTCCGTCCACCGGTGTCGCCGGGGTGTTGGTCCCCGAGGCCGGGTTGTACGTGCCGATGTTCAGGCCGGTGATCTTCAGCGTGCCGTTGGCGGTCGACGGCACGTTCACCTTGCCGCGCCAGACGGCGTCGGTCTCGTTACCGGCGATCATCGCCAGCGGGTCCGAGACGACCCAGTTGATGTTCGCCGGTACGGCACCGCTCCGCTTCAGGTCGGCGTACAGCGGAGTGGTGGTCCGGCTCGGGTCACCCCCGGTGATCGACCCCGTGACCGTGATCGTAACCGGCACGGTGTTGAGGCCGGCCACGGCGACCGCCGTGCGATCGATCTGCACGGCCTTGATGGTCAGGTCCGGATCCGCCGCGGACGCCGGAGCCGCGGTCAGAACCGCCGCCGCCAAGGGTGCCGCGAGCAGCGCAGCCAGAAGTCTCTTCATAGGTCCCAGAGTGCAACACCCCGGGACCACCAGCTAGACCGGAATCACCTACTTATGATCCCAGTTCCGGATCGTTCACGTCCGCGAGATGGAGCCCAAGGTTCGCTCCGGCTTTGAGCAACTGACGATCCCCGGAGGCGAACAGCAGATCCGGCTCATGAATATTCTCAGCCGTCGCGCAGTGCAACGCGTCGTACGAGCGCAGCGTCTCCGTGAAGGTCAGCGTGGCCGCCCTGCGCACCAGCCGCTTGGTCACGTCGACCACATTCACCTCCTGCCACAGACGATCGAGCGCCCGCAACGCTTGCGTGTGCTGCGAAGCGGTCATCCGATCGCATCGGGTGGCCTGGGCCAGTGCCCCGGAAGCCTCGAGGTACATGATCCGCGTCGAGATCACGTCGTCGGCGTCCCGCCAGAGTTGCTGGCAGAGCGACGAACTGGGCTCCTCGATCAGGAGCGGGACGAAGGCCGAGGTATCGAAGTAGCAGATCATCGGCTCTGCTCCGGGATCAGATCGCTGACCGGACCCTTGGTCTTGATGGGCGGCGGCGCCGGTCGCTTGGGGCGAACGGGCGGGTGGGCGTCGCCGTCCGCGATCATCTGCTGCAACTTGGTGAGCCCGTCGACCGGGACGATCTTCGCGATCGGCTTGCCGTGGTCGGTGACGGTGATGGTGTGTCCCTCGCGGACGTGGGCGAGGTGCCGGCTGAGACCGTCGCGGAGCTCCCGAATGCCGATGTCCATCAGATCTCCACCTATTTCCAGTGCTGCCATGGCCACAATTCCTCCTCTGATACTAGCCACAATTTGCGGCTGGTATCACTGTGAGGGCGCGGAGGCAGTGCTGCGAAGGGCAGATGGTGGGGCATCCAGGGGCATCCAGGGGCAGATCGCCGTCACGGCCAGATGGAGGTGATGTATTCGGGGTGGTCGATGAAGGGGTTTCGGTTGTGTTGGTAGGTGGTGTAGATGACCTCGTTGCGGCGCTTCTCGAAGGCGTCCGGCGGGTCGGCGGCGGCCCAGGCCTTCAGGACGGAGAGTTTGCCGATGTACGGCGCGGTGCCGTTGTTGACGGCGTTGTTGGGTTCGAGGTTCGGGAAGCCGTCGTCGCCTTCGTAGCGGACGGCCATGTAGAGGATCATCCGGGCGACGTCGCCGCGGACGGCGGCGCGGGGGGCGAAGGAGTCGGCGTCGGCGGTGCAGCCGGGGCATTCGGTGACGGCGGTGCCGCCGTTGTCGAAGTCGAGGTTGCCGCGGGCCGAGTTGACCGAGACGTCCTCGGGGCGGAGGTGGTGGATGTCGGTGCCCGGGCCGGTCGCCGTACCGAAGTCGCCGTGGGACTTGGCCCAGACGTGTTCGCGGTTCCAGTCGTTGACGCCACCGCCGTTGGTGGACTTGCTCTGGGAGCGGCCGGAGTAGAGCAGGATGACGTTGTTGGTGTTGGCCGGGTCCTGGTCGGTGTCCTTGAGGGCGTTCCAGACCTGGTCGTAGGTCAGCTTGGTCTGCTGGGCGATGAGCGTGTGCAGGCCGGCCTTCAGGGCAGCGCCGGTCTTGCCCGCGACGGGCGCGTAGTAGTCACCCGGATCCGTCGGGTCGCCGGGGTCCGATCCACCGCCGCCGGTGAAGGCGGTCGCGTCCTTCAACCCGGGATGGGTGAAGTACGCCGCCAGCGTGCCGGTGACCGTGATCTGCTTCCCGAGCAGCCCCGGATTGCTCTGCAGTCCGTACGACGCCCGGAACGCGGCCGGGATCTGCACGTACAACATGGACGCCGTACTCGTCTGACTCGCGGAGTCCGCGAGGGCGAGCGCGTAGTCGCTCGGATAGTTGCTGCGGACCACCGTGTTGGTAGCCGTCGGCTGACCGACCACCCACCCGGTGACCGAAGCGGTGGAGCCGTTCTGCTGCCCGATCGCCGTCGCCACGGTGATCGGGGTCGCGGCGGTCGACGGCGTGACGCCGAAGCCCAGCAACGCGAGGACGGCGGTCAGAATCAAGACCGGACGGTACGAGCGGACCACAGCAACTCCCAGGGGCGGATGGGATCTGTCGGAGGTGAGTCTGCCCCTCCGCCCGGTCCGGCGAAACGTCCCAGCACCTGAAGATTGCCGGACGATCCGGCAAACTCAGGGCAGCTGCAAGGTCCCGACCGGCTTCTTGCCCATGGCCCCGTTGATCGACTCGTAGACCAGGTACGTACCAGCCGGGTGCTTCCAGCCGGGACATCCGGCGACGGAGAGCTGTGCGTAGATGATGGCCGAGCCACCTGGCCTGAAGACGAAATCCCCCTTGGCGACCTTCGCCAAGGCGCTGCCGACGATCTTCGGGTCGCCATGCTTCGGGACGACGAAGAAGAGAGTCGACGTGCTGGTGGTGCTGTAAACAGTGACGTCGGACGAGTTGGTGAGCGTGATCCTGGCGGTACCGCTCCAGGCGTAGTTGCCGGTCCGCTTCATCGTCTTCTGAGTCAGCGCGACCTTCAACCGCTCTCGCTGCAGCTGGCCGTTGTAGGCCTGGTTGCAGTCCTGGTGCTGCAAGGACGGCTTGGCCGACGGAGCACCACCGCTCACCGGAGCATCCCCGGCACCCGGCAGTACGGCGTACGCGCCGACGGCGAGCGTGGTCACCGCGGTGACGCTGCCGACGCCCACCGCGGCCGAGCGGATGCGGCGGCGCCGGCGGATGGCAGGGAGCAGGGCGCTGCCGTCGACGCTCACGTTCTCGGCCTCGGCGGCGGCGCTGCGGAGCAGTTCTTTCAGATCGGTCATTTCATCGTCTCCTCGGGGACGGCGAGCTGGGTGGCGAGTTTGGCGTGCGCGTCGGCCAGGTGACGTTTGACCGTGCCTTGCGCGCAGCCGAGCTGTTCCGCGATGTCGGGGACGGTCAGATCCTCGTAGTACCGAAGCACCACGCACGCTCGCTGCTTGGGCGACAGCGTGGCGAGCGCCTGCCGTACGACGTCGGTCAGCAGCCGGTCCTCGTCGTGGTGTTCGGCCGGATGGACCAGCAGGTGCCGTTTGGCTCGCCAGAGTCCGGCCCGGCGGCGGCCGTCCACGAACTGGTTGAGCATGGCGCGCCGTACATAGCCCTCGAGCTGGATGACATCCCTGCCGACCCGCATCCGCCCGAAGACCTTCAGCAGCGCGTCCTGGACCAGGTCCGCGGCGGCTGCCGACTCGCCGGTCAGTAGATAGGCGTACGCCCGGAGCGCGCCGCCTCGCGCGGCGAGCAACTCCTCGAAGGCTCGTTCCCAGTCAGCCATCCCGTACCCGTCTCTCGGTTTCAGCTGTCGGTCACCAAGACGAACTCGGGAGCTGAACCGTTGGGGTTGAGTCGGTGGGGCGGTGAGCGAGTGAGTGTCGCTCGCCGCCCCACCTAGGCAGATGGGCCCCCATCAGTCCGCGGCTGTCACCACGGGCTGCTTGCCCATCCACCAGTGAGGTGCCACTGGCGGGCGGTACCTCACCGTTCGAGTACGGAGGCGTCCTCCGTCATGGCGTGGTGCGGACGCCGTTACGGACGGTACTCAGTCCGCCACGCGATGTCCATGGGCAAAGCAGCCATCTCGGGGATTGATCCCCGGCTTGCTGACTCAGCAGCTGATCGTATCCCGGTGGGTGGTGCCGGCGGCGCGGAAGTTGTTGACCCGGCTGGTGATCTGGGCAGGTGTCAAGGTTTCGTTCTTCGCGTAGTAGACCCAGTCGGCGGACTGCACGTAGGTGCTGACGCCACCGGTGTGACCGCTCAGGTCGATGAACCACTGGTTGTAGTTCAGCGTCATCGGGCGCCGCGGGTAGACGTTGTGTCCCGCGTCGTCGGTCGTGTGGTCGGCGGCCAGCGATCCGTCGATGTAGTACTTGACGTGCCCGCCCGCGACGACGGTGACGAGTGTGTGCCAGCCGTTGTGGCTGAAGCGGCGCGCGGTGCTCTTCCGCCAGCCGTCGAACGGATCCTCCTGGTACGTGTTCCAGCTGGTGATGAAGTCGACCGGACCGGTCTCACCCCAGCCGCCGTTCGGCAGGTACTCGGAGATGTCGAGCTCGGAGTACGTCGGTTCCCAGTCGTAGTCGAGCGGCGAGATCGTGTAGAAGGTCTGGTTCACCAGGTCGCCGTCGTTGCCGCTGATCGGCGCGTCGGCGAACTTGAAGCGGGTCGCGTAGGTGCCTTCGAAGAAGCGCAACCGGTTCTGCTGGACCTGGGCCTGGGTGGTGCCGCTGGTCGTGCCGTTGGTGGTGGCCTTGAGCTGCAGCGACTTCTGGCCGTCGACCACCGGGAAGCTGACGTTGGCGGCGGACCACGTGTCCGGGATGCCGGGGCCGCCGGCGCCGGTCCGGATACTCCAGTCGTGGCCGGTGAAGTTCGGGTCGGTGCGTGACGAGTAGTTGAAGTCGTCGAAGAGCGCTCCGCAGGCCGCCGTCGTACTGGTCGAGGCGGGGCCGGCAGTCGCGGTGGCCGCCGTACCGGCGGCGAGGGCGGCCAGTACGACGGCCGCGGCGGTGAGGCGGATCTTGGGCGATCGAGTCATCGGGATTCACCTTCGTTTGTCGGGGCGGACAATCTCCACCCGAGGGTGGTCTATCCAATTGGTAAAGTCAATGCGTAAAGCACGTCCACGCTGCGCGCAGATGGTTAACCACTGGTAAGATTTCGGGATGAGACGGACCGAGGCGCGGGACCAGCTGCTGCGGCTGATCGAGGTGCGCAACCCCGGTGAACCGCTGCCGTCGGAGCGCTCCCTGAGTGAGGAGCTCGGCGTCTCCCGGCCGACGTTGCGGGCCGCTCTCGACGACCTCGCGCGGGACGGACTGGTGATCCGCGAGCACGGTCGCGGCACGTTCACCAGTGCCCGCAAGATCCAGCAGGAGCTCGAGCCGACCGCGTCCGGCGACTACCAGGCCCCGCTGGCGGAGGGCTCACCCTGGCCGAGCCGGCTGCTCAGCTTCGAGGTCGGTCCGGCCGGCGCCCGGCTGGGGCACAAACTGGAGATGTCACCGGTCGAGGACCTGGTCACCGCGCTGCGGCTGCGCATCGTCGACGGTGCACCGATGTGCATCGAGCACATCCGGATCCCGGCCGCGTTCGTCCCCGGGATCAAAGGCCGCGACTTCGAGCTCGGCTCGTTCTACGGACTGCTCCGCTCGCGGTACGCCGTCGCTCCGAAGGACGCCGTCCAGACGGCGGAGCCGACGGTGACCGACGCGCAGGAGGCCGAACTGCTGGGCGTGCCGGTGCATTCACCGGCACTGCTCTTCGAGCGCACCACCCGCAACGCCGACCACGCCGTGATCGAGTACACGCGCTCCATCTATCGCGGCGACCGGTACCGGATCACGACGCGGCTCACGTTCGACTAAAGCAGCTGGCCGAGGACGGCGGCGGCTACCGCCGCATCAGTCGCACCAACACCGGTGAGATCAGCGATGGACTTCGCATCGTGTGGCGCTCTATCGCGCAGTACTGCGCCCACCGGCGCGTCCGCCTCTTCCCCCACCACGCCGGCGCGGACGGCGTTGCCGAAGTCGCCGTGGTGGAGACACTGCGCGTGGTCGTCGGTGGCGACGAGCGCTCCGGCGAATACCTCGGGCGGCAGCTCGCCCTTGCCCGGCATGTCGGTTCCGATCCCGGTGATGTGCACAGCGTTCCGGAAGGCCTCCAGTGGCAACGGTTCGCGAGCAGCGGTCGTGGTGATCACGCACGGCGCACCGGTGAGACCGTCCGGGGTCGCCTGGAGGCCTGCAGCCTGCAGTTGCTGACAAAGCCGATCCACCGCCTCCGGTCGGCGACCCCAGACCTTCACTCGACGCAGCGGTCGCAGCTCGCGCAACCACAGCACTTGCAGCAGCGCCTGCTCACCAGTCCCCAGTACGGCGACCTCGTCGACCTCGACCGGCGTCATCGCGTCGGTGATCAGCGCCCCGGCGGCCGCCGTACGCCAGGCGGTCAGTTTGCCTTGGTCAGCCAGTACGGCGGCCGGCTGACCGTTGGTCGCGTCCATGGCGAGCATCAGCCCGTTGTTGACGGAGCCGAAGCTGCTCGCCACCTTCACCACGAAGTACGGCGTACCGGCGACGTGACCGGCCTTCACATGCGTGTCACCGGCGTACTCAGGGAAGTCGAGCACCATCGGCGCCGGTACGGACGTGCGCCCTTCCGCATGCGCGATCAACGCCGACCGCACGGCCTCGAACACGACCGCCGGCTTCGCAACCTGACTGATCTCGTCGAGTCCGAAGATCGGCAGCTTCATCGATGCTCCAGCCAGTCCGCCCAGGCAGCCAGCGCGGGACCGGGGTTGTGCCGCCCGACGCCGACCCGGAAGCGGTCCGTCGGGGTCCCGGTGAGCGCGGACCTGTAGATGCTTGCCGGAAGCAACAGTACGCCGGCCTGTTCGACCAGCGCCTCGCACATCGCCTCGACGCCATCCACGCCGAGGTAGCGCGGATAGGCCACGCATCCGCCGTCCGGTGCGGCGAACTCGAACAGGTCGGAATAGCGGTCGAAGAACTCTGTGAATGACGGCAGGTTCGCCGCGATGATCCCGCGGTTGCGTGCGAGCAGCTGGTCGCGGGCTCGGAGTGCGATCAGCGCGAGCACCTCGCTCGGCGCGGAGTTGCAGATCGTCGTGTAGTGCTTGGCGCGTTCGAGCCGATCGAGGACCGTGCGATCACGGCAGGCGATCCAGCCGATCCGCAGGCCAGGCAGTCCGTACGCCTTGGACATCACGTTGAGCGAGAGCGCCGTACCGGAGAGATCTGTTGCTTGCGGCAACGGATCACGAGTGAGCTCGAGGCCGCGGTAGACCTCGTCGGAGAACAGCAGGATGCCGCGCTCCGCACACAGGTCGACCAGCCGCTGCCAGGCCTCGGGGGTGGGCACCGCGCCGGTCGGGTTGTTCGGGAAGTTGACCGAGACCATCCGCGTGTTCGGCCGCAGTGCCTGCTCGATCGCGTCGACGTCGAGCGCCCAACCGTCCTCGGGGCGGAGCGCGACGCCGGTCACCTCGGCGACGGAGAGCGGCACCGTCTCGGCCGCTTGGTAGTTCGGCGTGAGCACGACGAGGTGGTCGCTCGGCTCCAGCAGAGTGCGCATCGCGAGGTAGATCCCCTCCTCCGCACCCGCGAAGCAGAGGATGTCGTCGGCCTCCGCGTCGGTGTAGGTCGATGCGATGGCTTCCCGGAGCGCAGGCAGTCCGCGCGTCTCGGTGTAGCCGAGCGCCAACGACTCCCAGCGCTCGCGACCGTCCTCGTCGGCCAGCGCGAGCAGCTCGGCCATGGTGACGGTTTGCGCGTCGGATGCGGTCAGGTGGTAGCGCGCGGCGAACTCCCAGCGCGCGAAGTGAGTCTCCAGGCGGAAGTCAGGCAGGGTCGGCATGGGACTCCTTCCGAGCCTCGGCCAGCAGTTGATAGAGCGCGGACCGCGACACCTGCAGCGCCCGCGCCACCGTCGGCACAGACCGGCGCTGGCTGAGCACGCCTGCCGCATCCAGTCGCCCGAGCAGCTCCACCCGGTCCGCCCGACTCAACCGCTCCACCGGTACGCCGCGCTCCTGCACGTAGCCGGCGATCGACTCGTTGAGCTTCTCGGTCCAGTCGTGCTCGAACAACACCCGCGGCTGACCGGACACCGGCGCCGCGAACGCCGCCAGCAACCGGCTCGCAGTCTCGAAGGCGGTCCGGTCGACGTTCACGCACAGGACGTAGGCCGCCGTACCGGCGTCGTCGCGCAGTACGGCGCTCACGCTCGACAGGCGGCGGCCGTCCGGCAACACCTTCGGATATGGCCCGTACGCGTCCCGCCCGGTCTCCGTCAGCTCATCCAGCTCACCGAGCAGCGACGGCTCACCAACCTCGCGACCCGACAACGGATTCCAGATCGCCGCGATCCGATCGGTCGCCGAGTCGTGCAGCACCACCTCCGCGTGCGGCGACAGCAACCGCGCCACCACCTCGCCGACCGGCGTCACCTGCTCAAGCTTCACCTGACGGACGATACGTCCACTCTGGACGAAATGTCCATCCGCCGGGCGCGACGGAGGCCGAGCAGGAGGAGGCCGATCGAGATCGTGCCGACCACGGCGTAGGTGATGACTCCGCCGATGCCGTCCCAGGCGGTGTGCAGGGCGACAGCCAACGCGTACATACCGGCGAACCCGGCCAGGTGCCTACCGCTCGGAGCGCTCACGAAGCGCCAGAGGCCCCAGCAGCTCAGACCGGTCCAGGCGGCGTGGCCAGCCGGCGACAGCAGTCCGCGGATGAAGAGGGTCTGCTCGGCGGCGCCGACGTTCCCGCCGGACTGCAGCAGCGCGACGAAGGCGTAGCCCATCGTCTCCAGTACGGCGAACCCGGTACCGACCGCGACTCCGATGATGATTCCCCGCCCGACCGAAGCGCGGTACCGGTGTCCGAAGAAGACGACCAGCACCGCGGGCACGACCAGCTTGGCCGCTTCCTCGATCAGCCCGACCCCGAGCATCGGCAGCGTCCCCAGCCGCCGCATGGCGTCGTACTCGAGCAGTCCGGCGACCACGACTCCCACCACTCCGCCGAACAGCAGGCACCCGCCCAGCGTCGGCCCGTCGATCAGCCAGCGTCCGGAGCGCCCCGCCGCGAACGTCACGAAGGTCAGCGGTACCACCAGCGCCCCGAGCAGGATCATCGTCGGGAACAGGTTCGGGTTGTTGGTGTCGGCAAGCACCGCCAGTACGGCGAAGTACAACGCCGCGCCCACCAGCAGAGTCCCCAGCCAGGCCCATTTGCGCACCGCACTCACACTCATGTGCTGATGGTGCCGGGTACTGGCGTGCTTGCGCCATGTCGCAGGGACGGCAGTGATGGACAGGGCCGATCACCGTGACGAGATTGCAAACTCAAACGGAACAGCGCTGCGCCCAGCCTGTGAACTACTGAACTCCGAACGAGGAGACCTGCCCATGCCCTCACCACGGATCCCTGCGGTCACCCTTGCCGCGGTGCTGACCCTCGGCGCGGTCACAGTGGCCCCGGCTGCTGCGGGGTCACCACCCCAGCGCGGGAGCGCCCAGCCCACCACCAGCTCTGTCACGCTGATCACCGGTGACGTCGTCTCGGTCACCGATGCCGGCAACGGCAAGAAGGCGGCCAGTGTCCAGCCGGCGCCCGGCCGTGAACGCATCGCGTTCCACACCGTCGAGGCCGACGGCGGACTGCGCGTGCTGCCGAGTGACGCGGTGCCGTACATCTCCACCGGCGTACTCGACGTCGACCTGTTCGACGTCGACGAGCTGATCCGAGACGGGTATGGCGACTCTGCCGCGGAGCAGCTCCCGCTGATCGTCAAGTACGCCGGGGGCGTGCGCACCGCGTCCGCACTCGCCGGTACGACGACCACTCGGCAGCTCGACTCGATCGGCGGCGCTGCGGTGTCGGCGGCGAAGGGCGAGTTGCCGGAGCTCTGGAAGTCACTTGCCGGTCCACGAGCGCTGAGCGGTGGCGTCAGCAAGGTGTGGCTGGACGGGAAGGTCCGTCCGACGCTGGACAAGAGCGTGCCGCAGATCGGTGCACCGGACGCGTGGAAGGCGGGTTACCAGGGCTCCGGCGTACAGGTCGCCGTACTGGACACCGGTGTGGACGCGCAGCACCCGGATCTGGTCGGCAAGGTCAAGGAGGCGCAGGACTTCTCCGGTAGCGAGAGCGGACCGGCCGACCACTTCGGCCACGGCACGCACGTCGCGGCGACGATCGCCGGCACCGGTGCGGGCGCAGGCGGTACCCGGAAGGGTGTCGCGCCGCAGGCCGACCTGTTGGTCGGCAAGGTGCTCGCCGACGACGGCATGGGGTACGACTCGTGGATCATCGCCGGCATGGAGTGGGCGGCCGCGAAGGGCGCCAAGGTGATCAACATGAGCCTCGGCGGTGGTCCCACCGACGGGACCGACCCGATGAGTCAGGCCGTCAACGACATCACCGCGCGGACCGGCACCCTGTTCGTCATCGCGGCCGGCAACGACGGCCCTGGTGAAGAGACAGTCGGTACGCCGGGCTCAGCGGCCGCCGCTCTCACGGTCGGAGCCGTTGACCGCACCGACAAGCTGGCCGACTTCTCCAGCCGCGGACCGCGACTCGGGGACGGCGGACTGAAGCCGGAGATCACCGCACCGGGCGTGGAGATCGTTGCGGCCCGCGCGGCCGGCACCGCCATGGGCAACCCGGTGGACAACCTCTACACGGCCGCCTCCGGTACGTCGATGGCCACGCCGCACGTGGCCGGCGCCGCGGCGCTGCTCGCGCAGCAGCACCCGGACTGGAAGGCCGACCGGCTCAAGAACGCACTGGTCAGCACTGCGAAGACTCAAGCGAGCCAGACCGCTTACCAGCAAGGCGCCGGACGCGTCGACCTGACGCGGGCGGTTGCCCAGCAGGTGTTCGCCACTGGTGTGGCCGACTTCGGCCTGGCCGCCGGCAGCAGGCAGATCAGCTACCGCAACGACAGCGCCGCACCGGTCACGCTGACCCTGTCCATGGCAGCCACCAACCTCGACAACGGAAAGGCGGAGACCGACGCCTTCGGCCTCCCCGCCACCGTGACCGTCCCCGCCCACGGGAGCGCCGACGTCACGCTCAACCTGGACAGCACGAAGCTGGAGCGCGGTCTGCACAGCGGCTGGGTCACAGCGACCGGACCGAACGGAGTGCTCACCCACACCGCCGTTGGCGCGTTCAAACAGGGTGCGAAGCACACAGTGACCTTGCGAGCGGTCGGACTGGACGGTCAGCCGACCGGTGTCCCGGTCATCACGCTCTACGGCAGCAACTCACGTTCCGACGTACTGGCGTGGCTCGGTGACGGTCAGACCTACCAGGCCGAGATCGAGGAAGGCACGTACTTCCTGCACTCGCTGGTCGAGGACTACAACCCGGAGCACGAGCAGGTCAGCCTGTTCACCGATCCCAACATCGTGGTCGACAAGGACCGCGAGATCGTGATCGATGCGCGCAAGGCGGTCCCGATCACGATCCAGACGCCGAAGCCGTCCGAGCAGCAGGCGGTCCTCAGCTACTACGTGCACCGCGAGTACCCGAACGGCCGCTCGATCAGCCACGGCGTAATGCACTTCAGCACGGTGCAGCAGGTCAACGTGACACCGACCAAGCCGGTTGCCGACGGCAAGTTCGAGTTCTCGTCGCGCTGGCAACTGGTCGCGCCGATGGTTCAGACGTCGATGCCCGACCTCGACATCAACCTGCTGCACGCCTCCCCGTCGTACGAGGGCAAGCGGCGGTTCCCGCTCGTGTACGCCGGCTCGTCGTTGAAGGGCGTGAAGGGCGCGCTCGTGGTTCAGCGCACGAACGACGACGTGAGTGAGCAGGACCAGATCGCGGCGGCGGCCCAGGCTGGTGCCGCGGCGATCATCCTGGTCCGGCCGCAGGATCAAGGCGCGTGGACCGTGTGGCGGCCGCTCGGAGACCGCGAGCCGATCCCGGCGATGGTGACGACGTACGGGAACGGTCAGCGGCTGATCGAGCGCGCCCAGCGCGCCCGCGCCACCATCGAGGTCACCCTGACCACGTCGAGCCCCTATCTGTACGACGTGCAGCAGGTGTCGACCGGATCGATCCCCAGCAAGATCAACTACCGGGTGACCGCGCAGAACTCCGCCCGGGTCACTACGCGCTACAACGACAACGGTGGCTTCACCTGGGTCAAGGAGCAGCGGTTCGGCTGGCGTCCGTGGCAGGACTACTCGTGGAACGACTCGCAGCGGTTCGTCGAGACGCCGAAGGAGCGCGAGGAGTGGGTGACGTCGGGTGACTCGCTCTGGCAGCACCGGGTCAGCCATGGCTACGGCTGGGACACCATGAACCCGCTGCGCGGCGGCATGGCCGACCAGCCCAAGAGCTACCGCACCGGTACGTCGAAGGAGACGTGGTTCGGTCCGGTCGTCCGGCCGGCCGCTGCGCCGGGCGTGGTCTCCACGAGGACGGGTGACCGGCTGTCGCTGCGCATTCCGAGCTTCGTCGACTCAGCTGGGCACTACACCGTCGGTGAGACCACTGCGGCCTCCGCAGTGCTGTCTCGCAACGGTCAGACCGTGGCCGAGCTGCCCGATGCGTGGCAGGACGTGATCACCACCAGCGGCGACGCGTCGTACCGGCTGGACCTCAGCACCGAGCGGGACGACCCGGACGGTGAATGGCTGTGGGGCACGCGCACGCAGACCAGCTGGGAGTTCCGCTCGGCCAAGACCGCTGAGGACAAGGCAACGCCGCTGTCCCTGCTTCAGGTCGGCTACAAGGCACCCACCGACCTGACCGGTCGCGCCTCGCGCAACCACGTGCTGGGCTTCGATGCGCCCAAGTCCACGAGCTTGCTGGCCTGGGCGTCGTACGACGAGGGCCGGTCGTGGCACCGTCTCCCGGTGATCGGCGCACTGGGCCAGTACGTGGCAGTGGTCGCCAATGCCCGCGGCACCGTCTCCCTCAAGGTCCAAGCGACCGGTGCGAACGGCACCAAGGTCACTCAGACCGTGATCAGGGCGTACGGCGTCAAGTAGTCCGAAGCACCGGCCTGGTCAGAGCCAGTCGCGTTTGGCGGCTTGGTAGGCCAGGCCGGTGCGCGTGTCCACCCCGGCGAGCGCCATCAGCCGGTCCAGCCGTCGCTGCACGGTCCGGCGGCTGATGCCGAGCTGGGAGGCGATCGACTTGTCGGGGACGCCGGCGACGAGCAGTGAGAGCAGGAAGCGCTCGTGGTCGTCGAGAACCCCACCGGTCGGCTGCTCGGCAGAGTGCAGAGCCACTGGAGTAGCCATCTCCCAGTGGCTCTCGAACAGTGCAAGGACTGCGTCGAGCAGTTGGCCGCGACTGATCACGGCGGCAGTGGGTTCTCCGATGCCTAGCTCGTCGTCGCGGACCAGCGGGCAGACCGCGGTCGCCCGGTCGACGATCGCTAGCCGGACGGGGAGGCTGGGCAGTGTCCGGGCCTCCTCGCCCCAGCTGATGCCTTCGGCGATCGTGTCGAGCTCACCAGGTGTCTCGAGCAGCGCTCGCTCGTAGATGGCGCGATAACGCACGCCACGGGACAGAGCGCCGTACTCCTCGGTGTTCTCGGCGCCCTGCATGGCCACTGGGTTCGCGCGGCAGAACCAGAGGATCTCCTCGCGTGCCGACTCCTGCAGGTCGCGGAGCCGCTCGCGCAGCGCCGCGGCACCGACAACCACCTCGACGAGGTGATGTGCGTCGCGACGGCTCGCACTGGCCCGGAACTCCTCGCTCAGCACCGCCACCGTCTTGCGAGCCGCCTCGAGCGACTCCTGGCGGCGCAGCAAGGTGGTCCCGAGCGCCACATCGGGCGGCAACGCGCGGAACACCGGCTCGTCGGCGGCCTGGCTGACCGCGACCAGACCCTTCGCCTGCAGCCGCTGCAGCACCTCGACCGCCTCCTGCGGTGGCAGCTCGGCCACCTCCGCCAGGTCGGTCGACCGTGCGGCCGACAGACCGACGAGCAGCCGGTACGCCCGCTCCTCCCGCGCGTCGAGCAACAAGCCGTCCTGCATCGATTCACCTCCCCGCTTAGCTAACCAGTCAGGCAACCGCCACGGCGACCGTTTTCCGCGTGGTTTTGATCAAATCTTTTCCGACCCGCCGTAGTCACGGGGTAGCTCCGCGTCGTACCGGCGTTCTGTCGGTGCGGGCTGAGACGGTAGGGCGATGACGGGGATTCGTATCGCTATTGCTCAGCCCACCATCACCGCGGACGCGGAGGAGAACGGGAAGAAGGTCCGGTCGCTGATGCGGAAGGCAGCCGCCGGGCGGGCGCGGCTGGTGCAGTTCCCCGAAGGAATGCTGAGCGGTTACGCGAAGGAGCAGATCGCCGACTGGTCCCAGGTCGACTGGGACACCGTGCGCTCCGAGCTCGAGCAGATCATGGCGCTGGCCGCCGAGCTCGGGATCTGGGTCGTGCTGGGCTCGGCGCACCCGCTGACCCCGCCGCACCGCCCGCACAACAGCCTGTACGTCGTCTCCGACACCGGCGCCCTGGTCGACCGCTACGACAAGCGCTACCTGTCGCACACCGAGAACACACACTTCTACACCCCCGGCTTCGAGCCGGTCGTCTTCGACGTCGACGGCTACCGCTTCGGCGCGATGATCTGCGTCGAGATCAACTTCCCGCACCTGTTCGCGCAGTACGAGCGCCTCGGCGTCGAGTGCCTGCTGCTCTCGGCCTACCCGGTCGACACCGTCTTCGAGCTCAAGGCCCGCGCGCACGCCGCGATCAACTGCTACTGGATCTCGATGTCGCTCCCGGCCCAGACCGTCGACCTGATGCCCTCCGGCATGATCACCCCGGCCGGCACCTACACCACCCAGGTCGTCGGCACGTCCGAGCTCGCCTTCGCCCACGTCGACCGCGAAGACCCCACCGTCGCCGGCCCCCTCAACCACGCCCGCCCCTGGCGCGCCGCCGCCACCAAGGGCGACATCTACCGCTCCCGGGCCGTCACCGACCCGCGCTCCACCAACCGCACCGCCTTGTGAGCGACGACACGTCGGGGACAACAAAAAATCCCGGTCTCTCGACCGGGATTCTCGTTGGCATTCGCTGTGCGCGAGGGGGGAGTTGAACCCCCACGCCCTTTCGGGCACACGGACCTGAACCGTGCGCGTCTGCCTATTCCGCCACCCGCGCGCTGCTGCTCGGACGAGGTCCTTGCAACGAGATGGAACATTAGCACGGGAATGTCCGGTGCTTCACATTGCGGGTTCGGTCGAACCTCCCGTTACGATCGATCGTCGTACCCGGTGTGTCCGCCACGACCGGTGGATTCAGACCGTGGACCGAGGTGGAGGAGGAGGCGTGCGACCGCTGCAGCGCTTCGAGCGACGTCTGGAGGGCATCGTGAGCGGTGTCTTCGCGCGCGCATTCAAGGGCGATGTCGAGCCGATCGAGCTGGCTGCGGCGCTCAAGCGTGAGATCGACAACACCGCCCGGATCCTGTCCCGGGACCGGCGGCTGGTGCCGAACCACTTCACGATCGAACTGGGCCCGGGCGATTTCGAGCGCCTGAACGCGTACGGCCGGACCCTCAATCACGAGCTGTCCAACGAGCTGCGGGACCATGCCGACATCCAGCGGTACACGTTCTCCGGGCCGATCGAGATCGAGCTGACCCAGCAGGACGACCTTCCGACCGGTAAGTTCCGGGTGGTCAGTGCGACCGTCGGCACGCCGCAACGGCGGGCCCCGTCCTACGAGCAGCCCTACCAGCAGGAGCCCTACGTGCCGCCGAACGACGGCCAGACGGTGCTGCAGAGCGCCCCGGTCAACCCACCGCCCGCACCGCAGCCACGTCGCAGCGGCCACCCCCAGGTGATGCTCGAGGTCAACGGGCGGCGCCGCCCGGTCAACCCGCCCGGCGTGGTGCTGGGCCGCGGGACCGACGCCGACATCCAGATCAACGACCCCGGGGTGTCCCGGCGGCACGCGGAGATCCGGCTGATGCCCGAGGGCAACGGCGGGATCCGGGTGGTGCTGGTCGACCTCGGCTCGACCAACGGCACGCTGGTCAACGGGCGGCGCGCCACCGAGCAGGAACTGGTCGACGGCTCGACGGTGCGGATCGGCAACACGACGATGACACTGCGGCTGGCGGACGAGCCGATGGCTCAGCCGCCGAGCAGCGGGTGGTGACCGCACCACCATGTCGGAACTGACGCTGACCCTGATCAAACTGGGGTTCCTGGCCCTGTTGTGGATGTTCGTGCTGGCGGTGCTGTCCGTCATCCGCTCCGACCTGTTCGGGGCGAAGGTGGACAGCCGCGCCGCCGCGGCCGCCGTACCGGCTGCCGCGCGGACGCCGAAGCCGGCCAAACCGGCGAAGAAGCGCAAGGGGCTGCCCGGCTCGGTGACGATCGCCGACGGGCCGCAGGCCGGTGTCGGCGCGAGCCTGGTCGAGGAGCCGGTCGTGATCGGCCGCGGCTCGGACTGCCAGATCCGGCTCGACGACGACTACTCCTCCACCCGGCACTCGCGACTGTTCCTGTCCGAGGGTCAGTGGTGGGTCGAGGACCTCGGCTCGACCAACGGGACGTATTTGGACGGCCAGCGGGTGACCCGCCCGGTGCCGGCCGAGATCGGTGGCTCGATCCGGATCGGCCGGACGACGCTGAACATCGCGAAGTAGGCCTGCCTCGATGACCCTGTCGCTCGACTACGCCGCACTGTCCGATGTCGGACGGGTGCGCCGCAACAACGAGGACTCGGCGTACGCCGGTCCGCACCTGCTGCTGCTCGCCGACGGAATGGGTGGCGCGGCGGCCGGTGAGGTGGCCAGCGCGGCGGCGGTCCAGGTGATCCGGCGGCTCGACACTGCCACCATCGGCGGCGAGGACATGATCGAGGCGCTGGCCGGCGCCGTGCACCGCGCCAACGAGCGGCTCTCCGAGCTGGTCGAGGAGGACCCCGAGCGTGAGGGCATGGGCTCGACCGTCACCGCGCTGATGTTCGACGGCCGGCAGCTCGGCCTCGCGCATCTCGGCGACTCCCGCGCGTACCGGATGCGGGACGGGCTGCTCTACCAGCTCAGCCATGACCACACCTTCGTGCAGTCACTCGTCGACGAGGGCCGGATCTCCCAGGAGGAGGCCTTCACCCATCCGCACCGCAACCTGATCCTGCGGGTGCTGGACGGCCGGCCTGACTCCGATCCCGATCTGCAGATCCTCGACGTCCAGGCGGGCGACCGGTTGATGCTGTGCAGCGACGGGCTGCCGGACTACGTCGCCGCCGAGGTGATCGCCGCCTCGATGGCCGACGGTACGCCGGACTCCGTCGTCGTCGAGCTGATCACACACGCGCTCGAAGCCGGCTCGAACGACAACATCACCTGCATCGTGGCCGACGTGGTCGAGACCGAGCCGGCCAGCGGAACCACTCCGCAGCTGGTCGGCGCCGCCGCAGAGCTCGCTCAGGGCGGCACCGGTCGCGGCGAACCGACGACGCTCGTTCCCGGCGGCAGCAACAGCGGCAGTGGCGGTGGCCGCGGCGGCACGGCGGTCGACCCGGAGGAGCTGCGCTACGCGCCCCGGCCGCCGAAGCGGTTCCCGTGGGCCCGCCGGATCCTGGCCGCGGTGATCGTTCTCGGCCTGATCGCCGGCGCCGGCTGGTGGGGCTATCGCTGGACCCAGGACCAGTACTACGTCGGCACCGACGGTGACTACGTGGCGATCTATCAGGGCGTCGACGCGGACATTCCCGGCCTGAACCTGACCAAGGTGTTCGAGAAGCAGCAGCTGCAGGTCGACAAACTTCCGACGTACAACCGCCAGCAGGTGGAGGGCAACATCGAGGCCGACGACCTGGCCGGAGCGCGCGTGATCGTCAGCGAGCTGCAGCGGACGGCGGAGGAGTGCGCCAAGAAGCTCACCCCGCCGACGCCGACGCCCAAGCCGAGTACGACGCCGCCCAAGCCGCCGGCCTCGAAGGCGCCGACCACCGCGCCGTCGTCGACCGCCCCGTCCAGTACGGCGAGCACGCCGAACGGCGTGAACCCGGACGACTGCGACGGCGTCAAATGAGCATTGCTTCCACCTCGGTCATCCAGATCATCCCGCGCACCCGGCGCGGGGTGGAGTTGTTCCTGCTCCTGATCGCCGTCGGAATCTCGGTCGGCGCCTATGTGAACATCGGCATCACCGCGCAGGGCGGCGTCCCCGCCAGCACCGGCCTGTACGCCGCCGGGATCGGGCTGCTCGCTCTGATCGCCCACCTCGCGCTGCGCTTCCGGGCGCCGTACGCGGATCCGGTGATCCTGCCGTGCGCCGTGCTGCTGAACGGACTCGGCGTCGCGATGATCCACCGGATCGACCTCGGCCTGACCTCGATCGGCCGGACCAAGGGCGTCCCGTTCGCACCGCAGCAGATCACCTGGACCGCGGTCGGCGTCGTGCTGTTCCTCGCGGTAATCATCGTGATCCGCGACCACCGGCGGCTGCAAGCCCTCACCTACACGCTCGGACTGGTCGGCCTGCTGCTGCTCGTGCTGCCGCTGGTCCCGGGTCTCGGCGTGAACCTCAACGGCGCCTCGATCTGGGTGCGCGTGGCCGGGATGTCGTTCCAGCCCGGTGAGTTCGCCAAGGTCTGCCTGGTCATCTTCTTCGCCGGCTACCTGGTCGTGAAGCGCGACGTACTGACGCTGGCCGGCCGCCGGTTCCTCGGTCTGGACCTGCCGCGCGCCCGCGACCTCGGGCCGATCCTGGTCGCCTGGCTGGTCAGCTTGGGCGTTCTGGTCTTCGAGAGCGACCTCGGGTCCTCGCTGCTGTTCTTCGGCCTGTTCCTGTTCCTGCTGTACGTCTCCACCGAGCGGGCCGGCTGGCTGATCATCGGCGGCTTGCTGTTCGCGGCCGGCGCCTTCTTCGCGTACTCCGCGATCGGCCACGTCCACAAGCGGATCACCGACTGGCTGGACCCGTTCTCGATCGACGGCGGCCAGATCGCCGGCGGCTTGATGGGCCAGGCCTGGGGCGGCATCCTCGGCCGCGGTCTCGGCCAGGGCCAGCCGCACCTGACCCTGTACGCGAACAGCGACATGATCATCTCCTCGTTCGCCGAGGAGCTCGGGCTGACCGGCCTGATCGCGATCCTGCTGATCTACACGCTGATCGTCGAGCGCGGTCTGCGCACGGCGCTGGCCTGCCGCGACATCTTCGGCAAGCTGGTCGCGACCGGTCTGGCGATGTCGTTCTCGCTGCAGGTCTTCGTGATCGTCGGTGGCGTCACCGGCCTGATCCCGCTGACCGGTCTGGCCACCCCGTTCATGGCCCTGGGCGGTACGTCGCTGGTCGCGAACTGGGCGATCATCGCGTTGCTGCTCCGGATCAGCGACCAGGCCCGCAGACCACAGACACCTGCCGCCCCGGTGTCCGACGAAACGATCGCGATGGCGGTGCAGAAGGCATGAACTCGGCGATCCGACGACTGGCCGTGGCGGCGATGGTGCTGATGCTCGCCCTGATGGCGAACTCGACGTACCTGCAGGCCTTCCGGTCCAACGAGATCAACGGCCGCAACGACAACCGGCGGGTCCGGGACTCGCAGTTCTCGGTCGACCGCGGCGCGATCCTGATCGGCAACAAGGCGATCGCGGAGAGCAAGCCGTCCGACGATCGGTTCAAGTACCAGCGCACGTACTCCGACGGGCCGGTCTACGCCCCCGTCACCGGCTACTACTCCTACGTCTTCGGCCGGGCCGGCATCGAGCTGACCCAGAACTCGGAGCTGAACGGCTCCGACCCGTCGCTGGCGTTCCGCCGGATCATCGACGTGATCAGCAACCGTCCCCAGCAGGGCGCCAGTGTCACGCTCACGCTGAACGCGGCGGCCCAGCAGGCGGCGTACAAGGGTCTGGGCAACAAGACCGGTGCCGTGGTCGCGATCGAGCCGAAGACCGGCAAGATCCTGGCGCTCGCGACCACTCCGTCGTACGACCCGAACAAGCTCTCCGGACACGACCTGAGCAAGGTCGCCGACGAGTGGAACCGGCTGGGCAAGGATCCGGCCAAGCCGACGCTGAACCGGGCCGTCCGCGAGACCTACCCGCCCGGCTCGACGTTCAAGCTCGTCACCGCCGCGGCCGCGCTGTCGAGCGGCAAGTACACGCCGGAGAGCAAGGTCAACTCGCCAGCCGAACTGCCGCTGCCGCAGACCACCACTCCCTTGGTGAACGAGGACCGGAAGAACTGCGGTGGCAGCAACAACGCGACGCTGACGATCGCGCTGCGCTACTCCTGCAACACCGCCTTCGGCAGCGTAGGCCTGGACATCGGCGCTGACGCCCTGGCCGAGCAGGCGGCCAAGTTCGGCTTCGGGGAGCGGATGCTGCCGGAGCTGTCCGGTGTCGCCAGCGCGTTCCCCGGCGACCCCAACCCGCCGCAGACCGCGCAGTCCGCGATCGGCCAGTTCGACGTCCGGGCGACCCCGCTGCAGATGGCGATGGTGGCCGCCGGAATCGCGAACAAGGGCGAGGTGATGAAGCCCTACCTGGTCCAGAACGTGAAGACCGCCAACCTCAAGACGGTCTCCGAGACCAAGCCGGAGTCGCTGCACCAGGCCGTCAGCCCCGAGGTGGCCGCCCAGCTGACCGGCATGATGATCGACGTCGTCAAGAACGGCACCGGTAAGAAGGGCCAGATCGACGGCATCGAGGTGGCCGGCAAGACCGGTACGGCGCAGACGTCGCCCGAGCGCCCGCCGTTCGCCTGGTTCACGGCGTTCGCACCGGCCAACGACCCGCAGATCGCGGTCGCGGTGATGATCGAGTCCGCGGACGTGGCACGCAACGACATCGCGGGTGGCGCGCTGGCCGCGCCGATCTCCAAAGCGGTGATGGAGGCGGTGCTCCAACGATGAGCACCATACGGAATGATGCGGTCACGAAGCGTCTTTCCAACGGGGATCCACTGGCAGCGACAGCTACCGTGGGCAAATTGAGTGTATTCCGGACAGGTTGGAAGGCTGAGTCATGACATCGCAGGCACGTCTCGTCGGCGGCCGGTACGAAGAAGGCGAACCGCTCGGCCGCGGCGGCATGGCCGAAGTACGCCGAGGGATCGACAACCGGCTCGGCCGGGCGGTCGCGATCAAGCGGCTGCGGGTCGACCTGGCCAGTGACTCGACCTTCCAGGCGCGGTTCCGGCGGGAGGCCCAGTCCGCGGCCTCGCTGAACCACCCGACGATCGTGTCGGTCTACGACACCGGCGAGGAGCCGGATCCGAACGGTTCCGGCATCACCATCCCGTACATCGTGATGGAGCTCGTCACCGGCAAGACACTGCGGGACCTGATCCGCGAAGGCCGCAAGATCATGCCCGAGCGCGCCCTGGAGATCACCTCCGGTGTGCTCGAGGCGCTCGACTACAGCCACCGGGCCGGCATCGTGCACCGCGACATCAAGCCCGGAAACGTGATGCTGACCCCGCAGGGTCAGGTCAAGGTGATGGACTTCGGGATCGCGCGTGCGGTCGCCGACACCACCTCAGACATGACCCAGACCGCGGCCGTGATCGGCACCGCGCAGTACTTGTCGCCCGAGCAGGCCCGCGGCGAGACCGTGGACGCCCGCTCCGACCTGTACTCGACCGGCTGCCTGCTCTACGAACTCCTGGTCGGCCGGCCGCCGTTCGTCGGCGAGTCGCCGGTCTCGGTCGCCTACCAGCACGTCCGGGAGCAGCCGCTGCCGCCGTCGTCGTTCGACCCGGACATCCCGCCGGAGGTCGATGCCGTCGTCCTGAAGGCGCTGGTGAAGAACCGCGACGAGCGCTACCAGAGCGCAATCGAGATGCGCCAGGACCTGCACCGCGTGCTGGCCGGGCAGCAGGTGACCGCGCCAATGCACGCGGTCGCCGAGACCCGCGCGATGGCACCGACCGCGGTCGCCCCGGCGGCGACCCAGACGTTCCGGCAGACCCACGACGACCTGCTCCCGCCCGGTGGCGGCGACGAGATCGAGGACGCTCGGGCCCGCCGCAACCGCGGGCTGGCCTACTTCCTGCTCGGCCTGGCGATCGTCGCGGTGGCGATCGGCGCCTACGCGCTGATCAACAACATGGGAAACAAGGACGACAACAAGGGGGCCGGCGGCAACCCGACCACCTCGGCCCCGACCAAGGTCTCGGTCCCGGATGTCAGCGGGATGACCACCTCACAGGCGACCGCGAAGCTGAAAGAGGTGAATCTGGTCTTCGCCCAGGGCGACTCCGTCCCGAGTTCGACCGTCGGCAAGGGCAAGGCCATCTCGTCCACCCCGCCGGCCGGCACCGAGGCCGAGCCGAACTCCACCGTCACGGTGACGTTCTCGTCGGGTGAGCAGTCCTTCAGCGTCCCGCCGGTGGTGGGGTTGCCGGAGGACCAGGCCCGGGCGAAGATCGAGAACGCTCCCGGCGGGTTCAAGGTCGCGGAGAAGAACGTCGAGAAGGATTCCGAGAAGCCGGCCGGCACCGTGCTGGAGGTCAGCCCGGACCCGGGCCAGAAGTACGCATCCGGTACGAAGTTCACACTGACCGTGTCCAGCGGCCAGGTGATGGTGGAGGTGCCGGACCTCCGCACCGTCACGGCCGACGACGCGATCGCCCAACTGAAGGCCAAGGGCTTCGTCCCCGGCCAGAAGTACGGCGAAGACCCGAACGCGCCGGACGGCACCGTGCTCGCGCAGAGCGTCGAAGGCGGCAAGAAGGCCCCGAAGGGCACCACGATCACGCTGACCATCAACCGACTGCCGGAGGGCGACCCGACCGGTGATCCCACCGGCGACCCGACCGGTGACCCGACCAATACCACCAGTCCGCCCCCGGTGATCGGCGGCTGATCTCAGCCACAGACGACGAAGCCCCCGCCACGGCGGGGGCTTCGGTCTGTCCGGGGTCAGCTGACCAGCGGCGCCATGCCCGCTGAGCGCTCGACCGCGCCGGGGTCACCGCACATCGCGAGCCAGTTGGCGAGCATCCGGTGCCCGCCCTCGGTGAGCACCGACTCGGGGTGGAACTGAACGCCCTCGACCGGCAGGTCGCGGTGCCGGGCGGCCATGATGACGCCGGCCTCGGTCCGGGCCGTCACCTGCAGCTCGTCGGGGACACTGTCCTGCGCGATGGCCAGCGAGTGGTAGCGGGTCGCGGTGAACGGCGACGGCAACCCGGCCAGCACCCCGGCGCCCTCGTGGAACACCTGGCTGGTCTTGCCGTGCAGCAACTCGTCGGCGCGTCCGACCACACCGCCGTACGCGACGCCGATCGCCTGGAGGCCGAGGCAGACGCCGAAGATCGGCACCGTGCCACCCGCCTCTTTGACGATGTCCACGCAGGCACCGGCCTCTTCGGGGGTCCCGGGACCGGGGGAGAGCAGGACACCGTCGTACGCCGCGACCTGGTCAGGGGTGACCTCGTCGTTGCGCAGCACGGTGGTCTCGGCCTGCAACTGCTGCAGGTACTGCACCAGGTTGTAGACGAAGGAGTCGTAGTTGTCGACGACGAGGATCCGCGGCATGCGGTCCATTCTGACAGGCTCAGCGACCGCCGGTGGCCGTCGGGCTGGCGCTCGGCGTCCGGTCGAAGCCGGGGACGCTCGCGCTCTGCAGATCCAGGGTGCCCTCGTAGGCGGGCATCGCGATCGAGGACTCGGTCTTCACGTCGTAGCCGAGCTGGAACTTCACCACGTAGTCCTGCAGGTTCTCGATGTACTTCGAGTCGTCCAGCGCCTGCTGCAGCTTCCGCCGGTCGCCGATCGCCGTGATCTTGTACGGCGGCAGGTACGGAACGCCGTGCAGGACGACGGAGTTGCCGACGCACTTGATCCCGGTCGTGGAGATGACCCGGTGGTTCTGGATCGAGAGTGCCTCCGCGCCACCGGCCCACAGCGCGTTCACCACGGCCTGGATGTCCTGCTGATGAATCACCAGCCAGTCGGCGTCGACGTCCGGGTTGTCCCGGACGACCTCCTTCGGCGCGTCCTTGAGCGTCACGGTCAGGCCCGGCCCGGTCACCGGCGTGATGCCGACCGCGTCGGACAGGCTCGCCAGCCGCTTGGCGATCTTCGGGTCGATCGAGCCCTGCTGCGCCTGCAGCTGCTCGATCTCCTGGGTGAGCGTGGCGTGCTGGCGGACCAGGGCGGCACTACGGCGGCTCTGCTCCTCCACCAGCCCGGCGAGCGTCGTGTTCCGGCTCGGTCGCAGGTCGGTTCCGCGGGCACTGGTGGCGCTCGTGGCGAACAGCAGACCGGCGCACAGCAGCGCCAGCGGCACGCCCGCGCGCCACAGTGAAATCCGCTTCAACCTACGCACCAGTCACCTCAAGATCGCTCTCTGCACTACGCTAACCCGGGACCGGACCCGACAGGTCCTGCCTCCTGGCCCTCAAGAGGTCAGCTTATGCGTCCTTACAAGGAGTTCAGCCGTGCCCGAGTCGAGCAGTCGTAACAAGAAGAAGACCGAGAAGGTCAAGGTCGAGAAGACGCCGAAGCAGCCGCGGACCACCAGCCGCGTCTGGGTCGCACCGCTGATGCTGGCTTCCTGGCTGCTCGGGCTCGCCTGGCTGGTCGTCTTCTACGTCGCCGGCCAGGACATCCCGGTGATGCGGGACCTCGGCAACTGGAACCTGCTGGTCGGCATGGGCCTGATCGCGCTGGGCTTCGTCGTCTCCACGCAGTGGGTCTGATCTCCGGTTCGACGCACGGTTCGTGATCCCGGTGCGCACGGCACCGGGATCCCCTTTGCCCCTAATTCATCACAGACTGAATTAGAGTCGGCCTGTGGATCACAGCTCCGGCTCGAAGTTATCCACACCCGTATCCCCAGCTGTGCACACCGTTTCGGCCGACTTATCCCCAGCTTGCACCCAGGTTTTCCACCGTTTCCACCGCCAAGGGGCCCAAATCTGTGGATAAATCGGGTTTTGGCACCTGCTCTTTCCACACTGTTCATCTCAGTCTGGCGCTCTACGTACAGCTATGCGTATAGTTGTACCCATGCCGAACAAGACGATCTACGTGTCGGACGACGACCTGCCGCTCTACAAGCGCGCCCAGGAGTTGGCCGGCAATCTGTCCTCGGCGATCTCGGTCGCCCTGCGCAAGTACGTCGAGCTCGAGGAGGGCCGGCTCGAGGGGTACGACGAGATCACCGTCCGGGTCGGACGCGGCTCCGGACGTAAGCAACGCTTCTCCGGGGTGCTGCTCGCCGAAGGCGGCCGATCCAGCAGCTCGGGCTACGAGGCCTTCAAGGTGTACCGCAGCCGGACCGGGAAGTTCGTGCTGCACGCCGACCGCAGCGCGAAGTTCACCCAGGGCGCCGACGACGAGAAGTACCTGACCGGCTGGCGGTCCTGGGTCGGCAACTGGAGCACCGACCAGTCCTGGAGCATGGCGCAGGGCGAAGCCACCCTCGACGTGGTCGACACCGTCGAGGAACTGCGCGACCTGATCCCGGACGACCTCTACGCACTGGTCGAGATGGCCGCCGACCAGCCCGCGGTGGAGGACCTCGACATCTAGTCCCTTCCTGAGCACCGAACTACCCGGCGACCATCTGGTCGGCCGGTGGGTCTCGCACACCCTCTTACACCCACACCACACCCCAGGGCGGCGGCAGCCTGCCCGGAAACAGGAACTCGTCATGTCTGCAGCGATCGAAGCCCTCGGACTGCACAAGTCCTACGGCGACAAACTCGTCCTCGACGGGATCGACCTGACGGTGGCCGAAGGCACCATCTTCGCCCTGCTCGGCCCGAACGGCGCCGGCAAGACCACCGCCGTCCAGATCCTGTCCACGCTCATCACCGCCGACGCCGGCCGGATCCGGGTGGCCGGGCACGACCTGAGTGCCGACCCGGACGCGGTCCGCGCCGCGATCGGCGTCACCGGCCAGTTCTCGGCGGTCGACGGCCTGCTCACCGGCCGCGAGAACCTGATCGTGATGGCCGACCTGTACCACCTCGGCCGCCGGGCCGGGCGGGAACGGGCCGACCGGTTGCTCGAGCAGTTCGACCTGGTCGAGGCGGGCGGCAAGCTCGCGATGACCTACTCCGGTGGCATGAAGCGCCGGCTCGACCTGGCGATGACGCTGGTCGGCGACCCGCGGATCATCTTCCTCGACGAGCCGACCACGGGTCTCGACCCGCGCAGCCGGCACAGCATGTGGTCGATGATCCGGGAGCTCGTCGCCAGTGGCGTCACGGTCCTGCTCACGACGCAGTACCTGGAAGAGGCTGATCAGCTCGCCGACAGGATCGCCGTACTGGATCAGGGGCGGCTGGTCGCGCAGGGGACGCCGGAGGAGCTCAAGCGGCTCGTGCCCGGCGGGCATGTCCAGCTGCGGTTCAACTCGCCGGCGGAGTTCACGCTCGCCGGCCAGGCGCTGCCGACCGCGCTGGCGAATGCCGAGGCGCTCACCCTGCAGGTGCCGAACGACGGCAGCGTGCACGCACTCCGCGACCTGCTGACCCGGATCGAGGAGTCCTCGCTCGACGTCAGCGAACTCACCGTCCACACCCCCGACCTCGACGACGTCTTCTTCGCCGTCACCAACTCCGACCAGAAAGTAGCCCAGTGATGAGCACGTACGCCGTCGCCGACACCGCCACCCTGTTGCGCCGCAACCTGCGGCACTCGTTGCGCTATCCGTCGCTCGCGATCGGAGCGGTCGGGATGCCGATCGTCATGCTGCTGCTGTTCGGTCTCGTCTTCGGCGACACTTTCTCGGCCGGACTCGGCGGCGGCTTCGACTACATCGACTTCCTGACGCCGGGGCTGCTGTTGATGTCGATCGCGTCCGGGACGATGTCCCCCGCGATCGGCGCCGCCGTCGACATGACCGAGGGCATCGTCGCCCGCTTCCGCACGATGGCGATCTATCGGCCGGCCGTGTTGACCGGACACGTGCTGGGCAACGTGATCCTGACCGTCGTCAGCCTGGCGCTCGTGGTCGGCTTCGCGGTCCTGATCGGGTTCCGGCCGAACGCATCAGTCGGGGACTGGCTGCTCGCGACCGGGCTGCTGATCCTGGTCACCGTCGCGCTCACCTGGTTCGCGATCGCACTCGGCCTGATCAGCAAGACGGCCGAGGGCGCCAGCAACGTCGTGCTCCCGATCAGCTTCGTGCTGCCGTTCCTCAGCAACACCTTTCTGCCGCTGGAGTCGATGCCGAGCGGCATCCGGTGGTTCGCCGAGTACCAGCCGTTCACCCCGATCATCGACTCGCTGCGGCACCTGCTGCTCGGTACGCCGATGGAGTCGGGCTCAGGCTGGCTCGCGGTCGCCTGGTGCATCGCGATCACGATCGTCGGCTACTTCTGGGCACAGAAGAGCTACAACAAGGGCACCGCGGCCTAGGACGGTGCGCCGAGCAGGTTGGCCCGGGTGCGAACGTGCGCCGGGACCAGCAGGTCACAGTCGGAGTTCGTCACCGGCTCGTCGGCCACCACCCGGAGCGGCAGCACGCCCGTCCAGTGCGGGAGGTCCAGGTCCTCGGGTTCGTCGTTCGCCTCACCGGAGCGGGTCTTCACCGACGCCTCGGTGAGTGCGAGCGCGAGCACCGAGGTCTTGGCCAGCTCCTTGCGATTCGGCGGTCGCGTCGCCGACGACCGCCCCGGCACCAGGTGATCGACGATGCAGTTGAGCCCGGCGAGCTTCTCGTCCGCATCCGTCACCAGCCGAGGTACGCCGAAGATCACCGCCGACCGGTAGTTCACCGAGTGATGGAACGCCGACCGCGCCAGCACCAACCCGTCCGCGTGCGTCACCGTCACACAGACTGTCTGCTCCGGCGCCGCCACCACACTCCGCGCCGCCACGGACCCGTGCAGGTACAAGGTCCCGTCCGGTCCGCGATTCAGGTCCACCCCGTACGCCGTCGGCAGCACCAGCGGCGCCCCGTCCACCACGACTCCGAGATGGCAGAACATCCCCTCGGCCAGGACGTCGTACAGGGCCTGGCGGTCCGTGGCGGCCCGCTCCTTGCTGCGGCGCAGTGCGGTCCGAGCGGTCGGTTGCAGCGGCGTGATCGTCATAGCTCCAGCGTCAGGCCGGGAGTGGCATGCTGGCACGGTCCATTCCCGACGGAATCAGGTAGTCCATTCGTGCAGAGTTCACTCCCGCTGGTCATCGATCGCACCGCCGGTACGCCGCTGCATCTGCAGCTCGCCGAGCAGTTCAGGGCGGCGGTGGTGGACGGGCGGTTGCAGGCCGAGCATCGGTTGCCATCGACTCGGGATCTCGCGAAGCAGCTCGGGGTCTCGCGGGCGGTGGCGCAGGCGGCGTACGACCAGCTGCATGCGGAGGGCTGGATCGAAGGGCGGACCGGCGCGGGCACGTTCGTGACGGATGTTGCGCCACTGCGGCCGACCGAGCGACGCCGTACGACGGTCGACCGCACCCTCGACCGTGAGCTGCTCACGCTGCGGCCGGGGATCCCGTTCATCGACCCGACACCCGATCCGGGGTGGCGGCGCGCGTGGCGGGAGGTGTCGACGCAGTCCCCACCTCGCGGGTACGACGATGCCGCCGGCCTGCCCGCGTTGCGGACGGCGCTGGCCGAACATGTCGGCCGGGTGCGCGGGATTGCGTGCGGACCGGAGAACATCCTGGTCACCAACGGAACCGTGCACGGGTTGCGGCTGCTGCTCGGGGTGACGCGGCAGCCGGGGGACCGGATCGCGATCGAGGACCCAGGCTACCTGAACGCGGTCGCCGCCGCGATGGATCACCGGCTCACGATCGTCGACGTACCGGTCGATCGGGACGGGCTGCGGGTATCGGCGCTCACCGACGATCTCGCCGCGGTCTACGTGACGCCGTCGCATCAGTACCCGCTCGGCGGCCGGCTACCAGTTGCCCGACGCAACGAGTTGATCCGGTGGGCCCGCCGTACCGGGGCGATGCTGATCGAGGACGACTACGACAGTGAGTTCCGGTTCGACGTCGCGCCGCTGCCGGCGCTCGCCCAACTCGACCTGGACCGCGTCGTCCACCTCGGCACGCTGTCGAAGACACTCAGCCCGGCACTCCGCCTCGGCTGGCTGGTCGCGTCCGACACCACCGTCGACCGCCTCGCCACCTTCCGCGCGAACTCCGGCGACTGGCCCGGCTGGCCGATGCAGGCTGCCCTGCTCGCCATGCTCCGCGACGGCTACCTCGACCAAGCTATCCGCAAACACCGCCGCCGGTACGCCGAACGCCGTACCCACACGTGTTCCGTCCTCGCCCCCTACGGCCGCGTGATCGGCCAAGACGCCGGCTTGCACATCACCCTGCTCCTGCCTGACCACATCGACGACCGCGCGGTCTCCGCTCAAGCCCGCGAAGCCGGTGTCGCCGTCGCCGCCCTCTCCGACTACCGCCGTACTGTGCCCGGCCCACCCGGCCTCGTCATCGGCTACGCCACCCCCACCACAGAGGACCTGCACCAGGCCCTTGGGATCCTGACCGAAGTCCTGATTCGAGCAGGATCGAAGAGCTGAAGCTGTGCACCAGCTTCCTGCGACTCTCAGGACATGACTCGATGCGCCGGCCTCGCACTCCTCGCTCTCGCCCTCCCGCTCTTGGCACCGCAGTTCGCCCACGCGGCACCGGCCGCGCCGTGTCTGCAGCGCCCGCTGGCGACGGCATCCGGTCTGACCGGAGTCGGCGCATCCGGGGCCGCACCGGCCGGACGGTTCGTCGTGGGGTCCGGTGCGCGGAGCGACGGCCGACAGAGCATTGTCCGCTGGCACGACGGCGTACCGACCCAGCTCGGCGTGAGCGGCGATTGGGTGCAGGCAGTGGATGCCAGTGACGACGGCCAGATCCTGATCAGCAGCGACACGGGGAATTTCCGCTACCGCGACGGCGTCGCCGAAGCACTCCCGACACCCGCCGGGTACGCCGACGCCCGCGTGACCGCGATCGACAACGCCCACGGACTGACCGTCGGCCACGCCTCCGACGCGAACGGCCAGAACGGTCACGCAGTGGTCTGGAGCGCGACCAACGAGCCCCGCGTCCTCCCGATCCCGGCCGGCTTCAACCACGCGGTCGCGAACGACATCGACGACGACGGCACCGTGGTGGGCACCGTCCAGAACTGGGACTGGGACAACGCCCACGTCCTCGCCCAGAGCGCGGTTCTCTGGCGCCCCGACGGCACGGTCCACCCACTCCCCGCCACCGGCGACCACCCTGAAGCAACCGCCGTCCGCAACGGCACGGCCGTGGGCACCGACGCCGGCCAAGCCGTCCGCTGGGACCTCACCACCCCCGCCACACCAGCAACCACCGTTGCTCCCGGTAAAGCCACGGCCGTCAACGACCGCGGCGACATCCTCATCGGCACCAACGCCGCCATCACCGGCCAAGGCCTCCGCCCACTAGAGCAAAAGGACCCCGGCGGCGCCTCCGGCATCGCCCCCGCCGCCATCACCAACACCCGCCGGCTCTACGGCACCGACACCTTCACCAACCAACCAGTCACCTGGGACTGCAGCTAGACCTGTACGACAGGAGTGTCGCCGGACCAGGTGAGTTCGGCGATGTGCATGGTGCGACCGCGGGGGTCGGTACCTACCTGGGCGGGATCCCAGGCGTGGTAGACGAAGTAGTCGTGGCCGCCGGTGGACAGGACCATGTTGTGGCCTGGGCCGCCGGGGCCCGCGAGGATCGGGTCGCCGGACTTGACGAAGGGGCCGAGCGGGGTCGGACCGACTGCGTGACCTACGGCGTACTCCGGGCGGTCAAAGGCGTTGGCGGAGTAGAAGAGGTGGAAGCGCCCGTTGCGTTCGACAACGTAGGGGGCCTCGACGAGGGTGCCTTCCCAGGGGAGGTCTTGTTTGATGAGGCGGTGGGCCGGGCCGGCCAGGGTGCGGCCGTCGGGGGAGAGCTGCTGGGCGTAGATCCAGGTGTCGACGCCGATGGCGTTGCCGTCGTTCTTCCAGTAGAGGTAGGTGCGGAAGGGCGAGGCGTCGATCGAGCCGCCTTCGTCGGCCTGGCTGATCAGGGGATGAATAGATTTGTCGACATAGGGACCTTCGGGGGTCGTGGCGACAGCGACGCCGATCGCCTGGTGGCCGGTGGCCACGTCGGCGGAGGTGTAGTACATGAGGTAGCGGTCGGGGCCATGGGCAACTACCTCGGGGGCCCAGACGCGGCCGGGGGTGGTCCACGCCGGCAACGTGGGGAGCGCGTCGCCGACGGGCTGCCAGGACTGCAGGTCGGTGGACCTGAGCGTTTGCACGTTGCCGAGCGGGCCGTTCGTCGCGAAGGCGTAGAAGATATCGCCTACGGCCAGGACGAACGGGTCGGCGAAGTTGCCGGCGTAGACCTCCATGTCACTTGCTCTCGTAGAACCGCAGGTAGTCGAACGTCGCGACCGGCGCCGGGTTCGCGCCGGTGAACTCACCGTGCGCGAAGAGCCCGAGCTTCGCCGGGGCCGACAGCACCCACGCCGCACCCCAGGTCCAGTGCTTGCCGTCCACGCTGGTCCCGGCCTGATAGACGTGCTCGCCGGCCGCGTTCTGGTGGTACGCCAGCCGCATCCACTGTGTCGGCGCCGAGCGACCGATCGCAGCGCCGCCATAACTCGTCGCGCCGTCCGACGCCCGAGCCACCAACTCGCGGCCGTACTCGATCTGCCGCGTCTTCCAGATCGCGACGTTGCCGAGCCGCGCGAAGTCGCTGTCGTTCAGGTACGCGATCATCCCGGCCTGCTGATAGTTGCGGACGTCGCCGGACCCGGTGTCGAGGTGCAGCTTCGTTTCCGCGATCCAACTGTCTCCCGCCGGAGTGTTGTGGAACAGCAGCCCGGCATTGTTCCCGCTGCCGACCAGGTCCGCGTTCTCCAACGGCCACGACAACTTGCCGTCGGCAACTACTGCTTTGTCGTCCTTGCGCACCCACGACCAGTCCGCGCCCAACGGACCGTCGAAGTCGTCACCAGCGAGCAGCTTCCCAGTCCTCGGTACGGCGGCCATCCGTCGTACCGGCGGCGCCACCGGGCGCACGGTCAGGTTGTCCACCTCCGCCGACCCGAGCCACCGCACGGGCGCCGCAGCCAGCTTCAAACCCGGTACGACGACCTGCGCCTCGGCGTACACGTCGCCCAACCCGGCATCGTTGACGCGAGCGGTCACCGTGGACCCCGACACCTGGACGATCAGCTTGTTCCACTGGCTTCGATCGAAGTCCGCCGGCAACGGAGCGGACGCCGCACGACGCCCTGCCGCCACCGTGACCTTGCCCTGGGCAACCGCTGCGACGACCTGATGTCCACCGAGCACCGTGCTGAACGACGAGCCCAACCGAACATCAGCCTCGACCCGGATCGAACCACCCGGAGCGGACTTGCGAGTCTGCGCGCCCCCGGAGATCGCCGCGGTCGGTCCGCCGAGCGCGTCACCAGGACGCCGCGCCGCGAACTGAAGACCACCGGCCGGGTCCGTGGCGTCAATCCCCAGACCGGAGCCCGTGACCGGCGCCGGCACTGAACCTTCGGACGGACCGGCACCCGCGCGGGTCCGCGGCCAGCCGTCGATCCAGTCGATCCGATCGATCAGCATCGGCCGCCGGTTGATGCCGAACGGGTCGGTCAGCCACGCCTGATTGCGGTCGATCGCGTGATAGACGATGTGATCCTGCCCCGCGGCGTCCGTCAGGAACGCGTGGTGCCCGGGACCGATCCACTTGTTGCCGTTCTGCGTGATGACCGTCGTCCCACCGACGCGGGACTCCGTCATCGCGACGCCGTCGGCGTCCAGGAACGGACCCTTCGGGGAGCGCGAGCGGCCGGCGAAGACCGAGTAGCCGGTGGTCGGGCCGGCGCAGCAGTTCATCGACGACGCCATCAGGTAGTAGTAGCCGTCGCGGTAGACGACGTACGAGCCTTCGTAGCGGTCGCCGATGGTCACCTGGGTCGGTTCGCCGACCGCGTGCATTCCGTCGGCGCTCAGTTCGGTGACCGAGATGCCGCCGTAGAAACCGCCGTAGTACATGTAGCGCTTACCGTCGGCCGCGGTCAGCAGCGCCGGGTCGATAGTGTTGTAGAAGCCGCCGTTGCCGTCGGACTTCGGCGTGACCACCGGCCCGTCCGAAGCAGTCCACGGCCCGGTCGGCGTCGGCGCGGTGGCGACACCGATCGCGAAGTCACTCCCGGGGTTGGCCAAGGTGTCGGTGACCGTGAAGTACATGACGTACTTGCCGTCGAAGTAGCGGATGTCCGGTGCCCAGAAGAACGAGCCGGGCGCGGCCCAGGACGGCTTGGTCTGGTCGTTGAAGACCGTGCCGAGGTACTCCCAGGAGCTGAAGTCCTTGGTCCGCGCCATGTGCATCAGCCCGAACGGACCATTGGCGACCAGAGGATCCGAGGTGGCGTAGGCGTACCAGTAGCCGTCGCGGCCCTGGATGATCGACGGGTCGGCGAAGGTGTCGGCGAAGCTCGACGAGATCGCGTTGGTGGTGGTCGGCGGTGGCGGCGCGGCGGTCGCGGCCGCCGACGTACCAGCGGCGACCGCGGCGACAGCGAGCGCTGCGGCCAGGAGGCGTTTCGAAGGCACGGGCGGGTCCCCTCTCGAATCACACGGTGAGCTGAATCAGATGCCACGACGCCGGCGGCAGCGTGGCGGTGCAGACGCCGTCGACGATCCCGGTCCCCTCGATCACCCGGGGCACCACCCGGTCCGGTTCGTCGGCGGTGTTCACGGCAGTACGGTCGTCGTCGTACAGGGCCAGGTGCCGGGCGACCCGCAGGCCACCGCCGGCCGGGATCTCCAGGTCGATCTTGTCGGTCTCGCTCCGGTTCACCACGAAGATCGCGATCTCGCCGGTGCTCTCGTCGTACGTCGCGGTGCTCCACAGCGCGGGCACCCGGCCGAACGCGGCCGTGTCGATCTCCGGCCCGTCGCTGATCGCGGTCTGCAGCACGGTCGGACCGGCGTACTGGGCGGTCAGAGCGAACGGATGGAAGATGGTCTGCCGCCACGAGCGGCCGCCGGGTTCGGTCCGGATCGGGCCGATCACATTGACCAGTTGCGCGAGGCAAGCGATCTTCACCCGGTCCGCGTGCCGCAGCAGCGTGATCAGCAGGCTGCCGACGACGACCGCATCGTCGACCGTGTAGGTGTCCTCGATCAGCGGGCTCACCTCGCGGATGCCGAGGCCGAGTTCACCGGGAAAGTCCTGCTGGCGCCAGACGTTCCATTCGTCGAAGGAGAGCGTGATCTCCTTCGTACTGCGCTTGAGCGCCTTGACGTGGTCGGTCGTCGCGATCACCGCCGCGATCATCCGGTCCATCTCCTCGGCCGCGGCCAGGAAGCTCGCCTGGTCGCCGTCGCGAGGTTCGTAGTACGCGTGCAGGCTGATGTGATCGACCAGCTCGTAGGTGCGCTCGAGGACGACCCGCTCCCACTCACCGAACGTCGGCATCCCGCTGTTGCTCGATCCGCAGGCCACCAGCTCGAGGCCGGGATCGACGCGGCGCATCGCGTTCGCGGTCTCCTCGGCCAGCCGCGCATACTCCTCGGCGGTCTTGTGGCCGATCTGCCAGGGCCCGTCCATCTCGTTGCCGAGGCACCACACCGTGATCCCGTACGGCGCCTCGTGGCCGTTCGCGACGCGGCGATCGGGGAGCTCGGTCCCGGCCGGAAGGTTGGTGTAGGAGAGCAGCTCGACCGCCTCCTTGATCCCGCGGGTACCGAGGTTGACCGCCCAGACCGGTTCGACGCCGGCCTTGCCGGCCCAGGCCATGAACTCGTCGGTGCCGAACTGGTTCGGCTCGATCGCCCGCCAGGCCAGATCGAGTTTGCGCGGCCGCTGGTCCTTCGGCCCGACGCCGTCCTCCCAGTCGTAGTTCGAGACGAAATTGCCGCCGGGATAGCGGACGGCGGTCACGCCGAGCTCGCGCACCAGCTCGAGCACATCGGTCCGGAAGCCGTCGGCGTCGGCGGCCGGATGCCCGGGCTCGTAGATGCCGGTGTAGACGCAACGGCCCATGTGCTCGACGAACGAGCCGAACAACCGCCGGTCCAGCGCGCCGACGACGAAAGCCGGATCCACCACGAGCCGCGGCATGAAACCTCCTGCTGAACGAGCATTACAACGTTTACCGGGATTCTTACAACGATTGACTTCCGCGGTAAAGAGTTCGGGCCCGGCGAGCGTGGCACACTCGGGCGACAGGTCTGCACGAGGAGGTATTTATGGCGACCAGGCTGAGCGATGTGGCGGCGCGCGCCGGGGTGTCGGTGAAGACGGTCTCGAACGTCATCAACGACTACCCGCACATCACCGCGCACACCCGGGCCAAGGTCGAGGCCGCGATCGCCGACCTGGACTACCGGCCGAACGTCAGCGCCCGGTCGCTGCGCAAAGGCCGCTCCGACTTCATCGCGCTGGCGATCCCGGAGATGGCTTCGCCGTACTTCGCCGAGCTCGGGGCCGCCTTCTCCCGGGCGGCCAAGAAGCGCGGCATCACCGTACTGATCGAGCAGACCGAGGGCGAGCCGGCCGCCGAGCAGATGGTGCTCGACGGGATGCGCGGCCAGCTGATCGACGGCATCGTCTTCTCCCCGATCACCAGTTCACCGGCGAAGATCAGCGCGGCGGTGGGAAGCGGCAAGCCGCTCATCCTGCTCGGTGAGCGCACCACCGGCGGCACCTTCGACCACGTCGCGGTCGACTCCGTCCAAGCGGCGTACGACGCGACCACCCACCTGATCTCACTCGGCCGACAGCGGATCGCCGCGATCGGTGTTGGTGGCGGCGGCGCGTCGGGCACAGGCGCCGTACGGCGTCGTGGGTATCGGAAGGCGTTGAAGGCGGCCGGACTACCGCACGATCCGGCACTCGAACTGGCCGGGACGGGCTACCACCGCCTGGACGGTGCGGCCTCGATGCGTGCGCTGCTGGAGTTGCCCGAGCCGCCGGACGCGGTGTTCTGCTTCAACGATCTGCTGGCTCTCGGCGCTTTGCGTACCTTGGCTGACGCTGGGTTGTCGGTGCCGGACGATGTGGCCGTGGTCGGCTTCGACGACATCGAGGACGGCCGGTACCACTCGCCGTCGCTGACCACGATCTCGCCGGACAAGGAGTGGCTGGCCGAGCAGACCGTCAGCCTGCTCCTCGAGCGGATCGCCGGGACCGGTGAGGATGCTCGACGCACCCTCACCGTCCCTTACACATTGGAGATTCGCGAATCGACGGCTGGCTCAGAAAGCCGCTGAGCAGGCCGTCAGGTTGGCGGTGACACTGCCGCCGCGGGCGACGGTGATCGAGCGGGTCTCGAGCACCTGACCGCTCGGACGTTCACAGGTCAGCGTCCAGGACTCCGTGCCGCCGCCGTTCTGGATGGTGATCGGCCGCGTCGACGGGTTGGTGTGCCACGTGTAGGTGCCACCCGCGGGCACCGTCATCGTGGTCTCGAGGACGTCGGGCAGCTGAGTGCCGTTCCACGTCTTGGTGGTGAACGACTTCTTCAACCGCAGTACGGCGCCGGCCGGGCCGGTCCCGGTGACGACCGAGTGCCGGGCCGGGTTGATCGTGGACTCGGCCGCGATCAGGTACGCCTCACGGTTGCCCTTGCCCGCCGTACTGCCGGAGCCGTTGTAGTAGTTCACGACGTTCGAGAAGGCCGGGTGGAAGCTGCTCGCCCCGTGCTCGAAGGTGAACCCGAGCCCGCCGGTCGCGTAGTACGACCAGTCCTCGGTAGTGCCGGTGGTGTCGTACAACTGGTAGGCCTTCTGGCTGGTGTAGCCGTTCTGCGCGGCCAACTGGTCACCGAGCGCCTTGTACATCGTCTCGTCCGGAGTGTTCGCGGCCGCGGCATAGCCCGGCTCACGCAGGACGAGGTTCGAGTACGTGTGGTTGGTGATCAGCGTGGTCACCTGATGCGCGGAGACCAGCGCCTGGATGTTGCGGGTCTCCGGCTCACTGAACGCGCTTGCCCCGCGGTAGGTCTCCGAGGTCAGGCTGGTCGACGCGCCCGGACCGCCCCAGAAGCCGGAGTAGTTCCGGTTCGGGTCGACACCGCGGGACTGGTTCGACGACTGCGCGCACTGACCCGCGGTCGGGATCTGACCATTGGTGATCCGGCAGTTCTTCCGCTTCATCTCGTAGCCCAACGTGCGGCTGAGGTTGAAGCCGTCCGGGTTCACCACCGGGACGATGATCACCTTGGACTTCTCCAGGATGTTCGTGATCCGGGTGTCGCTGCCGTCGTTCTTCAGCAGGTCGTAGGCGAACTCGATGGTCAGCTCACCCGACGGCCACTCGCGGGCGTGGTGCAGACCCATCATCAGGAAGACCGGCTTGCCGCTGCTGGTCGCGACGTCGTGCGAGATCTCCAGGCCCTGCACGGCCCGGCCCTCGAGCGACTTCTCCTTGAGGGTGATCAGCTTCGCCGTGGTTGGGTACTGCTGCGCCAGGCTCGCCAGGTTGCTGGTGAAGTCGGCCAGCTGCCGGTACGCCGTCCGCCCGCTCGGCAAGGTGGCCAGAACCGCCTTGTTACGCACGGCTTTCGCGTACTCCGCGTCGGCCTTCTCACGCTCGCGATCAGCGCCCTCGAGGTCGTCCTCCAGCACCGACCAGGTGAACCCGGCCAGTCTCAGCAGCCGGAGATCACTCTTGCCATAGGCAACAATATCGGTGTACGTCGGTCCGGCCGACTCGGCCTGGTCGAGATCCAGGCTGGTCAGTCGCTTGCGGTCGGACTGCGTCGGGGTGTTGACCCGGAGCAGCTGGATCAGCTCGTCGTTCTGCTCTGCCACGGCCTTGCGGTCCGGTGGCGCCGAGGCCTGCACGGTGGCAGGCAGTTGGCTCCCGGCACCGACGGCGAGGACGGCCGCCAGTGCGAGGGGAACGAGTCGAGTCCATCGGGCGGGACGGAACACGATGACCTCCAGTAGTTGAGGCATTGCATGCGGTAACTGGAGACTAGAGGTCGCTTCGGTCCCGGGGAAGCGATTGGCCGCGCGGCGAGGGCTAACCTTCGTCGCTCAGCCCGGCGAGCTGCTTCGCCAGACCGCGGGTCGCCGAGTGCGAGCCGGCCACCAGATGCAGTACGGCGTTGCGCAGCGGCCGGACCGGACGCGGCACATTGGCCAGCCGGGTCAGCCGGTGGGCGAGCGCGATGACGCGGACGGCTTCGGCACGAGCCTGCTCGGCATACCGATCGAGACTCTCGTCGCCGGAGGCGAGGGCACCCGAAGTGGACGCGTCAGAGGCCCGTCCATCCGCCTTCAGCGCGACGGAGATCGCGTCGGCGAGGGCGATCGCATCACGCAGACCGAGGTTCATGCCTTGGCCGCCGGCCGGGCTGTGCGTGTGGGCCGCGTCGCCGGCCAGGAGCACTCGACCGGCGCGATAGCTGTCTGCCACCCGCTCATGGATCCGGAACCGCGATCCCCAGACGACCTCGGTCACCTTCGGCGCGCCGGTCCGCGGGCCGCGCTCGGCGAGCAGCCGCTGGGCGTACGCGAGGTCCGGATGCTCCGGCGCCTCGGCCACCTCGGCGACCAGCCGGAACGAGCCGTCCGCGAACGGTGCGACCACGAGCAGCCCGGCCGAACCGAAGTACAGGGCGACCTCGTCGGTGCGCAGGCCGGCATCGACGCGAACGTCCACCAGGCTGCAGGACAGTGAGAGCGTGTCACCAGGCATGGTGATCCCGGCGAGCTCGCGGATCGTGCTGTGCATACCGTCGGCGGCGACGACGTACTTCGCGTCGATGACTTCACCGGAGTCGAGCGTGACGTGGGCACCGGCGTCGTCCTGGGTCAGCGCGACAGCGCTCCGCGGCCGCAGCACCTCCCCGCCGAGCTCGATCAGCCGATCCAGCAGCACCTGCTCGGTGACGGGCTGCGGGATCATGAGCGTGAACTGGTAGTCGGACGGCAGCTCCCGCATGCTGACCGGCACGAGCACCCGGTCACCCTCCCGGATCGTGAAGTCCTGCAGCGGCAGTCCCAGCTCGATCAGGCGGTCCGCAACGTCGATCTGCTTGAGCACCTCAAGCGTCCGGGCATGGATGACCGCGGCCCGCGAGGTGTTCGCCCCGGCGGCCAGCCGGTCGACGACCACGACGCTGTGCCCGTGCTGCCGGAGTGCGGCACCCGCGGCGAGCCCGACCGGGCCTGCCCCTACGACGACGACATCGACGGTCATCCCTGCCTCCTTTATCAACGCTTGTTGACTTCGACGATAGCACGGAAGTCAACAGCTGTTGGCATATGCTGCAGCCATGGCACAACGGAAGTCCGAGCGGACGCGAGCGGGGATCCTGGCCGCGGCCCGCGAGCGGTTCGGCGCCGACGGCTACGAGCGCGCCACGGTGCGCGCGATCGCGGCCGACGCGGCGATCGACCCGGCGATGGTGATCCGGTACTTCGGCAGCAAGGAGAAGCTGTTCGCCGAAGCGGCCGAATTCGATATCCGGCTCCCCGATGTGAGCGGCGTACCGGCTGCCGAGGTCGGTACGACGCTGGTTCGGCACCTGGTCGCGCGGTGGGAGGAGGACGACACCTTCCGGGTGCTGCTGCGGACCGCGGCGACCAACGAGAGCGCGGCCGAGCGGATGCGGCACGTGTTCGCCACTCAGCTGGCTCCGACGCTGGCCGGCTTGGCCGTGGATCAGCCCGCGCTACGGGCCGGACTGGTCGCCACGCAGGCTCTGGGCTTCGCGTTGTGCCGCTACATCCTGCAGTTGCCACCTGTGACCGCACTGACGGCGGACCAGGCTGTCGCCTTCCTCGCGCCGACGATCACGCACTACCTGACGGCACCGCTCAGCGCGGAGTGAGCCAGTGGGCAACCGCGGGCAGCGTCTCCTCGAGCGGAGGCAAGTGCGGGTGCCACTTGGTCTCCCACTCGAGCGAGAGCGGGTAGTCGGTGCCTTCGAGCGCCCGGAGCAGGTCCTGGATCGGGAAGTCGCCGTCCTCGATCGCCACCGGTCGATAGTTCTGCGTCGAGTCGCTCTGCTTGATCTGAACGAACTCCAGCCACGGCTGCAGCAGCGCGAAGGACTCGGCCGGCGTCTCGCCGTGCGACCAGGTATGCGCGCTGTCCCAGATCACCCGCACGTTGTGCCCGGCGACGTTCGAGTCGATCAGGCTCAGCAGGGCGGCCATCTTCCGGCCGGCCGAGTGCGAGTCGTGGGTCTCCAGCAGGATCCGCGCTTCCTTCGGCGCGGTCGCGATCCGGTCCAGTGCCCGGAATTCGCCGGCGCTGGGGGAGTCCGCCGTATCGGTTTCGTCTCCGGGGAAGACGCGGACGCCACGGGCGCCCAGGTCGGCGGCGAGCTCGAGGTGCGCCTCGAGCGGCTGCTCCTCGACCGCGCAGAGCTTCACGTAGCTGCTGACCGCGAGGATCTCGAGACCGGCGTCCTCGATCCGGTCACGCAGCTCGCGCCGCTCAGCCGCGGAGAGCCCGGTGTGGGTGAACTCCTCGGGCGCGGCGCGCAGCTCGAGACCGGTCGCTTTGTTGCTGAGGGCAAGCTTCAGGACGTCGTCCAGGGGTGCACCGTGGCACCCCAGGGTCGAGAAGGCGAGCGGCACGATCAGGTCCAGCGCCGGCGCGGGTGGGTCCGCGGACCGGTGGGCTGCTCCTGCTCCGACGGCGGCTCCTCCGGCGCGTACTCCGCCGGCTGCTGCCCATAGGTCTCGCTGCTGTAGCCGTAGTTGTCGTACGACGGCGTGGGCTCGGTGCTGCTCGAGTAGTCCGAGCCGCTGTACGAGGTCGGGCTGTACGAGTCGTAGGACGGGGTCGACGGCTCGTACGCGCTGCTCGTGTAGTCCGAGTTGTACCCGTACTGGCCCGCGTCGTAGCTCGTGTACTCCGAGTCCGAGCTGTACGACGAGGTGTACTCCGTCGCCGGCGTCTCGTACGACGGGTAGCTGGACGACTCGTACGACGAGCTCCCGTACTCCGAGCCGTACGTCGTCGCAGGCTCCGGGCTGTACGACGGCTCCGGCCCGTACTGCGGGACCGAGGGGAGCGGCTTCGACGGTGTCAGGAAGTCGTCCGGCGGCGGCGTCGGCTCGTAGTACCCACTGGAGGCCGGCTCGTGCGACGGCGGGTAGACGCTGTGCGACTCCGTCGAGTGGATCACCGACGGGCTGTCCACCGCGACCCGAGCGGCCCTGCGACCAGCGCGCGCAACGGGCGCGGGCTCAGGCTCGGGTGCGGGCTCGATCGACGGCGAGGCCGTCGAAGTCAGGTAGTCCGACGTCGTCTCGTACGACGTGTACGGCTCGGCGTAGCTGCTCGCCCAGGACGGCTCCGGGTCGGCCTGCTGCTGCGGCTGGTACGCGTACGGATCCGGCTGGACGGTGGTCTGCGCCGGCTCGTCGCTCATCCACCGGCTCTTGGCCGCGGCCAGCGGGTCCTCGTCGGCCGGGTTGTTGAGGAACTCGCTCCAGGACGGCTTGAGCGGCTGGTACGCCGTCTGCTCGGCCGTGCTGCTGGTGTCGTCCTGCCAGGTCGACACCGCGTCGAACTGCTCGGTGGCCGGGCCGGCGTCGACGGACTGGTTGTTGTCGTGCCAGCTCTCCGCCGGGGCCGGTGCGAACGGGCTCCACTTGGGCGCCTCTTCCGCAGGCTCCAACGGGCTACCGCCGTGGAAGGCGGCCGCGCCGTCCCCGGGGAACGCGCTCGCGGCGGCCGCGAACGGGCTACCGGCCACCGGACCTGCCTCAGCCGCCGGGAGCGAGCTGCCGCCCAGCGGACCGGGCCCGGCCGGCGCAGCGAATGGGCTGGCGGGTGCGCCACCGCCGGCGAGCTGCAGCTCCGGCTGCCGCTCGAGCCGGCGGGTCGGCGACGAGGCGAGACCGACCTGGGCCGAGGTGGCGATCGGCTCGGCGATGGCCGGCTGCTCGTCGGTGTCGTCGTTGGCGTAGGTCGGGACCGCGGTCAGCTTCGGCTCGCGCTGGTCCCACCACGGGGTCCACTCGCGCTCGGTCTGCATCGCGGTGATCTTGCGGATGACCAGGGTCGCGGCCACGGCCGACACCGCGGTCAGCAGCAGCGACGCCGTACCGGCGAAGGCGATCCCGCGCAGGGAGCCGACGGTCGCCTCCATCCACATCAGGAAGCGGCGGACGACGACGTCGAACGTGAGAGCGCCGATCCAGGCGACCCACCACACGGAGGTGAGGGCCGGCGGCCTGAATCGGCGCAGGTCGTCGGTGTAGACCGGAGTCTTCGGATCGCTCGCGAGCCAGACGTCGTCGACGATCTGTTTCGGGTACCAGAGGTTCGGGCCGGGCACGAACCAGCTCGCCAGCACCCAGCCGTGGCTGCGGCGGTGGTCGGCCTGGCAGAACACCTCGGAGTTGACCCGGGAGCGCCACAACCAGATGACGAAGACGACCGCGGCCGCGACCGAGATGATCACGTTCGGGATCGCGGTGACCTTGGCGATCGCGTCGGCCCGGTTGAGGTCCGCGTCGTCGACGTTCGGCATCCCACCCAGGTAGCGGTGGACCACGGAGTACGTGTTCCAGTCGGACCAGGTGGAGAGCAGGTGCGTGACAGTCGACGCGCCCAGCAGTCCGATCGCGATCTTGCCGACCGTTCCTACCTGCTGGAACTCTTCAGTCGCGTGCGGCTGCCACTCATCGTCTGGGCTCTGTACGGATGACAGAACTGTGGGTTGCGGGTGGCTCACGTCGTGCGTCCCTCGCGTTGCCGGAACTCCGTCTGTTAGTCGGTTCGGCCAGAACCTGCCCCCGCATGACCGAGCCACATTGATACCACGAAGTAGGTATGCCAAGGGAGCCGGTCCCAGCACGGAGGGTGTCGACTTAACGTGTTCTTTTCGTACGGCCATCACCTCATGTAACGAGGAATTCGACACGGTGTAACGGTTTGGTTTACCGCGCAGGAGGTTGGAACCCCTGTTGCGCCTGATCGACCGACCACCACGGCACCCAGGGCCGGTTCGTCTGCAGGTCGTCGATGCGCGCGATCAGCTGGACGGCGAGCACCGCGGCAGCCGAGGTGGACAGCGCCGAGATCGTCGACAGGATCACGTTGGTCCGCAGCTCGCCGACCGTTGTCGCCCCGGCGAGGACACCGCGCTGCACGATGTTGCCCGACACCAGACCGACCACCCAGGTCAACCACCAGGCCCAGACCAGCCGCGTGCCCGGCAGGTCGCGCAGCGACTCGGTGTGCGGCGGCGTCTGCGGATCGCTGGCCGCAACGATGTCGTCCACCACCTGCTTGGGGTACCAGAGGTTCACCACCGGGCAGATCCAGCTGCCGAGCACCCAGCCACGGGTGAACCGGTGCTCGCCGCGGCAGAACATCTCCGCGTTCCACCGGACTCGCCAGAGCCAGACGATGAACACCGCGGCCGCCGCGAACAGCGCGATCCCCGACACGATCCCCAGCGACCCGGAGAACAGGTCCGCCTCCGCGAGCCGGTCCGGATCGTCGCCGTACCGCTCGACCGTGCGGAAGGAGTACCAGTCCGACCAGGTGGTCGCCCAGGTGGTGAGCGTGACGATCCCGATCAGCACGGAAGCTGCCAGGCCCATCGTTCGCTCGGAACTGAACCATCGGTCCAGCGGCGGTTGCGGCGGCCGGCTCGGCATGGATCAGATGTAGCACAACTCCGCGTGACCGGGCGAGAACATCATGTCGCCGCTCGCTGGTGTTTCGTGACAAACGTCGGAGGAGCGGACGCCGTACCGGCTCTAGATTTTCGACATGACGCAGCGGAGGCCGTGGCTGACTGCGGCGGTGTTCGTGGTGACCCTGGCCTGTGGGATCGCGCAGTTGCTGCACCGCCCGCTGTACGACGTCGTGGTGCGCGACCCGGCTCGGATCAACGATGGGCAGTGGTACCGGCTGGTGACGGCCATGTTCTTCCAGGACGGCTGGGCGGCCGGACTGATCACCAACCTGATCCTCCTCGCGGTGCTGGGCTCGGTCGCCGAGCGAGTGTTCGGGCGGGGGCGCTGGCTGGTGCTGTACTTCGGCTGCGGCCTGTTCGGTCAGTTGATGAGCTACCTGTGGCTGAACCCCGTCGGAGCCGGGAACTCGATGTGCTGCGCCGGGCTGCTGGGCGCACTCGCGTACGTCGCTCTGCGGCCACCCGCGGGTCTTGCCGTGCAGCCCCACCTCCGGATCATGGCGATCGCGGTCCCCGTGCTGGCTGTCGTCGGCACGGTCCTGCACGACAACCACGGGCTCCCCGCGCTGCTCGGGATCCTGCTGGCGTTCCTGATGCGGCAGAAATTGTCGGTGGCGCCGTAGAAGATGGGTGTCATGCGCTGGTCTGTGGTCGACTCACCGATCGGGGAGCTGTCGCTCGCCGTGGACGAGACCGGCTTGTGCCGGGTGGCTTTTCAGATACCTTCCCCGCCCCGCCGCCCCGAACGCCAGCGGCTCGACCGGCCGGCGGAGTCGGATCCGCTGCTGACCCGGACCGCCGAGCAGCTCGCGGCGTACTTCGCCGGTGAGCTGCAGGAATTCGACCTGCCGCTGTCAGTGCGCAGCGGCACGGAGTTCGAGCGCGCTGTCTGGACCCAGCTCTCCAAGATCCCGTACGGCGAGATGCAGACGTACGGCGATGTCGCGAAGATCGTGGCGAAGGACGTGGGTGCGTCCCGAGCCGTCGGGACCGCCTGCAACCGCAATCCGCTGCCGATCGTGGTGCCCTGCCATCGGGTCGTCGGGGCCGGCGGGAAGATGGTCGGCTTCGGCGGTGGGATCCCGACCAAACGGCATCTACTCGAGCTCGAGGCCCGGGTCAGCCTCGAGACCCTGTGGTCCTGAGCAGACACGCAGCGAAACCTGACGAAGATCTGACACCGACATAGCCTCGTGCGGCGCGCCTCGTTGGACATCACAGGACTACCGTTGCTAACAGCGATCGGATCGTCACGTTTGAAGTGAGCGATTCAGTCGCGGCCACCTCCTGCCTCGGAAGACGCCCATATGACGAAGACTCGTACGATCGCCCACCCCCACCCCCACCCCGACCTGAGCGCGCTGATGGACAAGAGCGCCGAGGAGTGGTCCGCTCCCGAAATCCAGGACGCCGCGCGCGAGGCGATGCAGACCCACGCGCCGGACCGCGAACCACTCACTCGCACCAAGCGGTTCGGCATCCTGCCCTGGATGCACCGCAACCACGCGCTCTGCACGCACTGCGGCGGCACGTATCCCTGCATCACCCACCGCTACGCCAGCCAGTTGCTCTCCGCGGGTCGCTACACGATGGCCGGCGGTCCGCACCCCGAGCCGGCGGACACCACCGCCACCTGATCCGAACACCGCGAAGGGCCGCTTCCCACCTGGAAAGCGGCCCTTCGTGATTGCGGTGTTAGCTCAGGAGTCCGACGGCTTGCTCTCCGTCGACTTCCTCGGGGTGGGGGCCTTCTTGGCCGTGCCGTTCGACGCGGCCTTGACCTCGTCGGCCGGCTTGGTCTCTTCAGCCTTGGTCTCGGCCGTGGGGGTCTCCGCCTTCGGAGCCTCCGGCTTCGGCGTGTCCTGCTTCGGGGCCGTGTGGCCGTTCGAGCTCTCCGGGCGCGGGGCCGCGGCAGAGCTGTAGTCACGGCCGCTGGTCGGCGTCGACTGCCAGGCCGGCTCCGGCGGCGTCAGCAGCTTCTTCACGGCCGCGGCGGCCAGCGCGCCGAAGCCGAGCAGCAGCACTGCCGTGCGGAGCTTGTGGCTCTTCTTCGGCACCTCGAGCTCACCGCGCAGCGCGGCCTTGGTGGCCTTGCCGCGACGCGAGCTCTCCTCGATGACCGGCTCGGCCGCCGCTGCCAGCGACGCGAGCGCCGCGGACACCTTCGGGAGCACGTCGTCGTTGAACCGCTCGCGGGCCTTCTCGGCCGCGTGCTCGGTGGCCGGTCCGACCTTCGACAACGCGTCGTCGATCCGCGGTCCGGCCTTCTCGACCGCCACGTGGGCCAGGTGCGCACCCCGCTCGACAGCCTTCTCGGCGTACGGCGACACCTTCTCCCGTGCAGTGCCCACGGCCGGGCCGAGCTTCTCCGATGCCGTCTCGGCGAACGGCCGGACCCGGTCCTTCGCGATGTCGATCCGGCCCTTGGACTTCCTCAAACCCACAATTCCTCCATGGACGCAACTGATACCGCTCTGGACAAATCCGGTCTCATCTGCATCGTATCCGTACCCACCTGTCAAACCCCCGGTACCACGGAATCTTGCGTGGACGTGACAGGATCGATGGCGTCAGATGTAACTACCGAGGAGTGACTCCCGTGGCCGAAGAGCTGTACGCAACCCTGCAGACGACGAAGGGTGACGTCGTCATCCGGTTGTTCCCCAACCACGCACCGAAGACCGTGGAGAACTTCGTCGGCCTGGCCGAGGGCACCAAGGAGTGGACCGACGCCCAGACCGGGCAGCCCAGCCACGAGAAGTTCTACGACGGCCTCGGCTTCCACCGCGTCATCGAGGGCTTCATGATCCAGGGCGGCTGCCCGCTCGGCACCGGCACCGGCACGCCGGGCTACTCGTTCGACGACGAGATCCACCCGGAGCTCCAGTTCGACCGGCCGTACCTGCTCGCGATGGCGAACGCCGGCATCCAGTTCGGCAAGGGCACAAACGGCTCGCAGTTCTTCGTGACCGTGACGCCGACGCCGCACCTGAACCGCAAGCACACGATCTTCGGCGAGGTCGCCGACGACGAGTCGCGCAAGGTCATCGACGCGATCGCCACCGTGCCGACCGCGGCCGCCGACCGCCCGATCGAGCCGGTCGTCATCAACCACGTGGTCATCGAGCGCAAGAACGCCTGATCCACCCCCCGCGGGACCGGTCCGACAGGCCGGTCCCGTTCGCTTCCCTCTCGGAGGACCCCGCGTGACGACCGCATCCGTCTGCTACCGGCACCCGGACCGGCCCGCCGGTGTCCGCTGTCAGCGCTGCGAGCGCCCGATCTGCCCGGCCTGTATGAACAGTGCCGCGGTCGGCTTCCAGTGCCCGAGCTGCTTCAACGAAGGCGTGAAGTCGATCCCGCGGACCCGGACGTCGCTCGGCGGGATCCAGCGCGGGAACCCCCAGGTCATCACGATGACTGTGCTCGCGCTGAACGTGCTGGTGTTCATCGCGGTTCGGGTCGGCAGCCCCCGGGTGCTGAACGATCTGGTGCTCTTCCCGGTGCTGGTGGAGACCGAGCCGTGGCGGCTGCTCACGTCGGCCTTCACCCACGTGCAGATCTTCCACATCTTCTCGAACCTGTTCATGCTGTGGCAGATCGGCCCACCGCTGGAGCAGATGCTCGGCCGGCTGCGGTTCACGATCCTCTACCTGCTGTCCGCCCTCGGCGGCGGCGTCGCGGTGTGGCTGATCAGCTCGCCCACTTCGGCCACCCTCGGCGCGTCCGGCGCCGTGCTCGGCCTGGTCGGCGCCCTGCTCGTGGTCAGCCGCGCCCGCAACCTCGACGTCACCTGGATCCTCGGCTACGTCGCCGTCACGGCCGTGCTCTCCTTCCTGATCCCGAACATCTCCTGGGAAGGTCACCTCGGCGGTTTCGTGACCGGCGCGGCCGTCGCCTGGCTGTTCCTGCAGGACACCGAGCGCCGCCGCAAGAAGGTGGCCCGCTAAAACGGGCTAGGCCACAATTGGTGCTCGGTTCGATCAAGAACCGTGACACTCGCCCGCCGGGCTGGGTCTAATCGAAGCACGTCCCGACGGGGGACCCAGGCGGTTAGGACAGTTCGATGAGCCCACGAGCAGTGGACAAACGCGCCCGGCCGGGCAATGAGCCGGCCCAGTTACCTGAGAACGAGGCAACTGTCTCCGAACTCGTGCCAGAGGTATCGCTCATGCAGAGCCGCGTCGTAGGCCTGCTGCACGGTGCCACCTCCCGCAACGGCCTCCAGCAGGAGCAGGTGCGAGGCCTCGGGGGCGTGCATCCCGGTGACGAGGCCGTCGACGACGGCAGCGGGATGGTCGGGACCGAGCACGAGGTCGGTCCAGCCGCGGGCAGCGACGACTGACCCGTCGGCCGCGACCGCCGACTCGATCGCCCGGACCGCAGTGGTACCCACTGCCACGATGCGACCGCCGTTGCCCTTCACCCAGTTCACCAGCCGTGCGGTGTGCTCGGGTACGTCGTACCGCTCGGGCAACGGCGGTTCGTGGCTCTCCAGCGAGGAGACGCCGCAGTGCAGCGTGATCGGTGCGATCAGCACTCCCTGCGCGGCCAGGTGGCTCACCAGTTCGAAGCTGAACGGCCGGGCCGCACTCGGCATCTCCGCACTGCCGGGGTCGCGCGCGAACACAGTCTGGTACGACGCCAGCGGCCAGCGCCGACTCACGTAGCTATAGGTGATCGGGCGCCCGTGCCGGTGCAGGTAACCGACCATGTCGGTCACCGGCGGCTTGGCCCGCCAGAGGCGATTGGACTCTGGCTGATAGGGAGCCATCAGAGTGAGGAGTCCGCGTGGGAGCTCCACCTGGTCGCCCGCCGTACCGCCGAGCATCGGTGCGCCATCGCTACGCAGCTCGACCACCCAGTTGCCGTCGTCGAGGGCTGTCGAGAAGTGCACAACGACGGCGCCCCTGATCCACTTGCCATCGACTGCGGCCGGCAGCGTGCCGGAGGTGTTCACCAGCAGCAGATCACCGGGCCGAAGGTGTTCTCCGATCCGATCGAAGCGGGTGTGCGTGACGGTCGACCCCTCCGCGACCAGCAGCTTCACCTGATCCCGCGACAATCCTCTGGCCTCTGGCGGCTCGGTGGCGTTGAGCGAATCCGGCAAGACGAATCTCGTGTGTGGCTGGAGAGTCACGGTGTCACCGCCGGCGCGAACTCCGCAGCCCGGTAGCGACCGCTCGCCGGCCGCTGGTCCAGCAAGGCCAAGAACGCCGGTACGACGCTCGCCGGCTCCGGGCGGTCCGAGATGTCCTCACCCGGGAACGCGGCCTGGTGCATCGCGGTGCGCAGGTCACCCGGATCGACGGCGTACACGGCGAGCGATGGGTGCTCTGCCCCTAGGACTCGGGATGCGTGGTCGAGTGCGGCCTTGGACGAGCCATAACCGCCCCACGTCTCATAGGGCTCGACTGCGGCATCGGAACTGACGTTGACGACCACACCGGTCGCCGTGGTGAGCGCCGGAAGCAGAGCCTGGGTCAGAGCGATCGGCGCGACCACATTGACCTCGTAGACACGACGTAGCTCGTCGAGGTCCGCAGAACCCAGTGCCTGCAGGGGACTGGGCCCGAGATAGCTCGCGTTGTTGATCAGCAGGTCGAGGCGGCCGAGCTCGCCGATCACGTCGGCCAGATCGGCGCGGTGCTGAGCATCGGTCACATCACCGGCCAGCGGTACGACGTCGGTGCGGTCGGCCAGGGCGTCGGCGGCATCCTTTAGCGCATCTGCGCCGCGAGCATCGATCACCAGCGCCCAGCCCCGGTCGGCCAGCCCGTGGGCCAATGCGAGTCCGAGGCCGGCCGAAGCACCGGTGATGAGAGCGACAGGACGGTTGGCGGGTTCTGGAGTCATGCCCGCAACTGTCATACCTCAAGTGAACTTTAGGTCAAGAGGATGCCGGGATTGAGCACTCGCGACGGATCCAGCACGCTCTTGACCGCCTGCAGCAGCTCGACCGCCAGCGGGCCGATCTCGGCTGCGTAGGCCTCGCGGTGGTCAGCGCCGACACCGTGGTGATGACTGATCGTGCCGCCGGTCGCAGCGATCGCAGCGTTCGCTGCGAGTTTCGCCTTGTGCCACTGGGCGATGGGCTCATCGGTCTGCGCGCAGATGATGGTGAAGTACAGCGAAGCGCCGGTTTCGTACACATGCGACACGTGGCAAAGCACCAGCGGCGGAGTGCCCTGCTCGCTCAGCGCCTTCACCAGCGCCTCGGTCACAGCGGCCTTCAGCGCGGGGATGCGCGACCAGAACGCCGCAGTCTCGAGTGTTTCGACCAGTGCGCCTTCGTCGAGCAGTGGATCGCGCAGGTACGGCGCTTTGTACCGCCCGATCCGCCAAGCCTCACCCGCTTCCGCACCAAGGTTCTGGCCGCCCGCAGCGGTCAACACGTCAGCAGTCGCCTGCTGATAAGGACCGTCGAAGCCGATGATCGCCAGTACGCCGCCTGCTCCGTCCGGATGGTTCACCGCGGTCTCGGCTTCGTCCGACAGCCGGAGCACGGTCGGCAACGGCCCGTCCTGCGCCAATCGCCGTACGGCGGTCAGTCCGGCGTCGAAGGTGTCGAACCGCCAGCCCTCGAAGTGCCGGTCCGTCGGCCGCGGGCGGATCCGGACGACGACCGAGGTGATGATGCCGAAGGCACCCTCGGAGCCGAGCACCAGCTGGCGCAGATCCGGACCGGCCGCGGACATCGGCGCCCGACCGAGCTCGACCGTGCCGCGGGGCGTTGCGAGCGTCAGCCCGACCACCATCTGGTCGAACCGCCCATAGCCTGCGGACGACTGCCCGCTCGAGCGGGCGGCGGCGTACCCACCGATGCTCGCGCCTTCGTAGGACTGCGGGAAGTGGCCGAGCGTGTAGCCGTGCTTGGCCAGCAGCGCCTCGGCCGCGGGACCACGCACCCCCGCTTGCAGCGTCGCCGTCCGCGAGATGTCGTCGACCTCGACGAGTTGGTCCAATCGGCGCAGGTCCACGGTCACGAAGCGCCGCGACGCCGCGAGCCCGCCGACGACCGACGTACCGCCCGAGTAGGGCACCACGGCCAGGTCGTGCTCGGCGCAAGCAGCCAGTAGCGCCAGGACCTCGTCATGGTCAGCGGGAAAGACCACTGCGTCGGGCATGTCCGAGGTGTCGCCGGCGCGATGCCGCAGCAGGTCCGGCGTGGAGTAGCCCCGGGTGTGCGCCCAGCGCGCGGCCAGATCCGTCGAGACGTGCTCCGCGTCGACAACGCCGGCCAGCACGGCCACCTGCTCGGCGCTCAGCCCCCGCCGATCCGCCGGAGCGACCGGCCCAGCCTCGGGTCGCCGGACGCCAAGGTGCTGAAGCGCCGCCAGCGCAGCCGCCGGAACCTCGACCGAGACCTCGGGATCACCCCAGCGTCCGGGCGTGAGTTGCACCACCGGGAGGTCGGACTCGGTCATTGCTGTCTCCCCATCGCGCGATCGGCGGGGTAGCGTCCTGGGCAGATGAAACCCCTGATCCCACCTGCCCAGGACTGTCTGGAACGTCGAGTCGCTGATACACTCTGACGTGTGATGTCTCAGCGTAGCAGCGAATCAGGGTCCGAGACCAGCAGTCGTCCCACGCCCGCGAATGCGATCGGCGAGGAGCGGATCCTGGACGCGGCGTACGAGTTGCTGCTGGCGATCGGGATGCGCCGGATGACGATGGCCGATATCGCCCGGCACGCGGAGGTTTCGCGGGCCACGCTCTACCGCCGCTGGCCGAATGTGCAGGCCGTGGTCGCCGCCCTGATGACGCGGGAGTGGACCACCGCGCTGATGTCCGCCTTCCAGCCGGATGCCGCCGACGGCCGCACCCGCTTGGTCGAGGGTGTGGTCGAGGTCGTCGCGCACACGCGCGTGCACCCGCTGATGCGCAAGATCATCGAGCTCGATCCCGAGTTCCTCACGCCGTACCTGCTGGAGCGCCGGGGCAGCAGCACGGTCGCCCACCTCGCACTGGTGGAGGAGGGCGTGAAGGCCGGGCAGTCGGACGGTTCGATCCAGGGCGGCGATCCGGTCTGGATCGCCCGGCAGATCATCCTGGTGGCGCTGGCCTCGGCCGTCTCCGGGCCCGTGATGGCCGCGAAGGACGAGTACCCGAAGCTCGACGAGCAGCTGCGCGACATGCTGACGAGGTACCTGCAGCCGTGATGACCGTGGGCAACGCCAGCCTGAACGCGGCGCGCCGCGCCCGTGAGCTCGACTGGCTGGAGACGACCGGCAAGGTCGACGTCCTGGTGATCGGCGGTGGCGTCACCGGCGCCGGCGTCGCGCTGGATGCGGCCGCTCGGGGTCTCACCGTTGCCCTGGTGGAGAAGCACGACCTGGCCTTCGGGACCAGTCGCTGGAGCTCGAAGCTCGTCCACGGCGGTCTGCGCTACCTGGCCTCGGGCCACGTGGGCATCGCCTACGAGAGCGCTGTCGAGCGCGGCATCCTGATGAAGACGACCGCGCCGCATCTCGTCCATCCGGTCCCGCAGCTCGCGCCCTGGCTGCCGCAGGCCAAGGCCTCGCAGGCAGCGCTGTTGCGGGGTGCCTTCCTCGGCGGCGACATCCTGCGCACGGTCGCTCGGACCAGCGACGACTACCTGCCGCACTCCCGCCGCGTCAGCTCCGCGGAGGTCCTGCGCTACGCACCGACCCTGCGGCCGGAGGGACTGCGTGGCGGCTTCCTCACCTGGGACGGCCAGCTGTACGACGACGCTCGCCTAGTGGTCGCGATCGCCCGGACAGCCGCCCAGTACGGCGCCCGCGTGCTGACCCGGGTCTCGGCCACCGAGGTGACCGGCCAAGGTGCAGTGCTGATCGACCAGCTGACCGGACACCGGATGACTGTCGACGCGAGCGTGGTGATCAACGCGGCCGGCATCTGGGCCGGACAGATCACCGACGGCATCAAGCTCCGGCCGAGCCGCGGCACGCATCTGGTCTTTCCACAGGCAGCCTTCGGTGGCCTGTCCGCGGTGCTCACCGTGCCGGTGCCAGGCGAACTGCGCCGGGTGGTGATGGCGATTCCCGCGCCGGACGACCGCGTGTACGTCGGTCTGACCGACGAGGACGCGCCTGGTCCGGTGAGCGACGTACCGCGGGCGACCGACAGCGAGATCGACTTCCTCCTCGACACGATCAACCGCGCGGTGCAAACACCGCTCACCCGCGCCGATCTGCTCGGCACGTACGCCGGACTGCGCCCGCTGCTCGACACCAAGCACGGCAACAAGACGGCCGACATCTCCCGGCGGCATGCGGTGATCACCGGCTCGGACGGGCTCGTGACGATCGTCGGCGGCAAGCTGACCACCTACCGCCGGATGGCGCAGGACGCCCTCGACACCGCGCTCGCCCAATCGACGCTGGACGCCCGTCCCTGTCAGACGCATCGGATCCCGCTTGTCGGTGCGGCCGATCGAGTGCGGCTGGCTGCCGTGGCCGCTCCGCCCCGCTTCGTCCACCGGTACGGCGTCGAGGCGCCGCAGGTGATCGCCGCGGCCGGCGCCGTAGTCGATCCGATCGCGCCCGGTCTCAAGACGACGTACGCCGAGCTGCTGTTCGCCGTGCGGCACGAGGGCGCGCTCGACGAGGACGACGTACTGGATCGGCGGACCCGGATCGGGCTGTCGGCCGCTGACCGGGAGCTGGCCCTGCCTGCGGTCCGGGAGGCATTCGCGGCGGTCTGATCGCTCCCTTCCCGGGATACCGTTGTCCGCGGGGAGGGCCGTCGATGACACAGCCGTACTATCCGGCGCCGGGGCACGTGCCGTACCAGGTTCTGCCGCGCTACCGGCAGCTGCGTACGTTCGCTGTGGTCGCCATCGTGCTGATGGGGCTGACCGCGCTGGTCGCGGTGCTCCAGTCGGTGCTGATGTGGCGTTCCTACGACAAGGTCAAGAACTTCATCTTCCTGAACCTCACCGAGGACGAGCTGGACGGCGCGATGAGTGCGGCCGTCGGCGGCGGCTGGGTGGTCAACATCCTCGGCTATCTGCTGTTCGGGACGGCGATCGCGTACCTGCTGTGGCTCTGGTACGCCCGCGAGAACACAGACTTCTTGAACTCCCCGCTGGCGCCGCGGCCGCCGGTGCGACCAGGTCAGGGTTTGCATCGGCGGAGCTCCGGTTGGGTCGTCGGAGCGTGGTTCTGCCCGATCGTCCAGTTCTGGTACCCGCTCCAGGTCGTCCAGGACGTCGTCGCGGCCAGCGAGCCGCTGGAGCAGCCAGGTGCGGCAAAGACCCCGCAGATCCGCACCCTGATCTACAGCTGGTGGGTGGGCTGGGTCGGCTACTGGGTGATCATCCTCGCCGGTCTGCTGACCGCAGCCGTGGGCACGATCGCGTTCATCGTCCAGCTGGTCGACGTCACCGAAGACCGCGACCGCTCGGTCGCCTTCTACGGCTTCCAGGACGTCATGGTCCAGGTAGCTCTCTGGGTTGACATCGGCTTCTCGGTCGCGGCCCTGTTGCTGATGGTCGCCACGGTGGCCATGGCGCTGCTCATGCTGCAGGTCGGCCGGTGGCAACAGCAGCAGGTGACGTTGCCGCCGATGGCACCGGTCCAGGACTTCCGGCCGCCGAGCTTCCCGTCCTACCGCCCGATGTCGTAGAGCACGGCCGCGGTCGCGTCGTCGTAGCGTTTCCACCGGATCGTTTCCGCGGCTTCGTCGTACTGACGGACTCGCCGGATGAGCGCCGCCGGTCCCTCGGTCGTCAGCACGTTCATCAGGTCGTCCCAGCTGCGGCCGTAGCGTTCGGCGTACCTGGAGGCGCCATCACTCAGTACGCCGATCGCCGCTACCTCGGCGGGGTCCGTCGTACCGGTGACAGCTTGGTACGCCGCTGCCGGGTCAGTACTCGCCACCCAGAAACCGCCGGGTGCGTTCCGGAGGCGGCGGACGCTCTCCACCGTCCGCTCGGGCAACTCTTCGAGCCGGTCGTCGCTGTGGACAGTGATGACGCCGTCGGGCGAGCGGTAGACGACAGGTGAGTCGGCCAGCACCAGATGCTCGATACCGTCCGGCCTGACGCGCACCATGGCCACCGTGGACGACGGACTGTCCCGGTTGGTGAGGTCACAGCCGTCCGCGTGCTCAGCGCAGACCGCAGCGATCGCCTCAGCCAGTACGTCGGCCAGCGGCGCCGTCGACGCGGTCAGCAGCGGAGGTGCGACGTACCGGACGATGCGGCCGACCAGCCAGGACACTGTGTGCCGGCAGCCGGAGTCGATCCCGGCGAACGGAGTGGCGCCGTCGAGCACGACTGCGAAGTCAGGTCCGGTCAGAACGAAGTCTTCGTTCACCGCAGGCGGTCGGCGATCCGGTGCGGGCTGGCAGCTCGAGCGGATCTCCACCTGCTCAGTCTGCCGTGGAAGCGGCCCAACTGTCGGCGAGCGCCTGGTCGAGCGCGATCTTGGGCGACCATCCGATCCGCTCACCGATCAGTCCGATGTCGGCCTGCTGCCATGGCTCACCGAGAGCGCCGTCGTGCGCCGGGTCGTCGACGATCCGGGCCGGCTGCCCGCTCAGCTCGAACAACTGACCGGCCACGTCGCGCGCCAGCGTCGCGCGACCGCTGCCGATGTTCAGCACCGCGGGCAGCTTGTTGTCGGTGAGGGCGACGGCGACGACCGCCTCGGCGACGTCGCGGACATCCACGAAGTCTCGCCAGACGTCGAGCGCGCCGACATCGATCTGCTGCCGGTCGCGGAGGTCCTGGATCACCCGGCCCGTCACGGTCGTCACCGGTGCACCTGGCCCGAGGACATCGAACAGCCGCAGCACGACGGCATCGGCGCCGTTGCGCTGGGCCCGGACAACGAGCTCCGAACCGGCCAGCTTGGTCAACCCGTACGGCCCGGCCGGCCGTAGGTCCGCTCCCTCCGACTGACTCGCGCCGTGCGGACCACCGCCGTACTCGGCGGCTGATCCGAGGTGGACGAAACGGGCGTGCCCGGCGTTGTCGCGGGTCGCGGCCAGCAGCGCCTCGACCGCGGTGACGTTCGCGGCGACCAACTCGGACGCGTCACCCGACGCGCAGCCGACGGCGTTGATCACCACCGTCGGTTTGTAGAGACCGATCTGGGTCTCCAGGGCGTAGGAATGCATCGTGGCCAGGTCGCAGCGCAGGTGCGGCTCACCCCGATTCCGGCTCAGTCCGCGGTACTCGACGCCCCGATCGGCGAGCAGCGCACAGATCCGGGCACCGAGGAAGCCACTCGCGCCGAACACCATCACCCGCTCAGATCCGCTCACCCTTCCATCGTGCGGCCCGTACTTGAACGTTCTCCGGCGGCGCCATCACAACCTGACTCGTAAGCATCACAACTGTCTGTCGGACGCGCGTGGGAAGGTGAGGGGATGGCGAGCAGGCAGGGTGGGCGGAGTGCGGTCCCGACGGAGTCGACGGTGCGGGACTGGGAGGATCCGGAGCTGTCCGGGCAGACCCAGCGGCGGGTGCTGTTCATCGACACCGACCTGACCGAGGTGGAGAACCGCGGCGGGGTGTTCGAGGAGTGCACGTTCCGCGGGGTGCGGTTCAACGCCTCGACGCACACCGACGCCGCGTTCGTGAACTGCACGTTCGTCCGGTGCTCGCTGTTCGACACCACGTTCACCGGCTGCAAGCTGGTCGGCAGCTTCTTCGACGACTGCACCTACAACCTGCTGAAGGTCTCCGGCGGCGACTGGTCGTTCACCGGCCTGCCCGGCGCGGACCTGCGCGGCACGGAGTTCCGCGGCACGAAGCTGCGCGAGGCCGATCTGACCGGCGTCCGCGCGGCGAAGGCCGTCCTGCGGGACGTCGACCTGTCCGGCGCATCGCTCCAGCGCGCCGACTTCACCGGCGCCGATCTGCGCGGTTCAGAGCTGTCGACGCTCGACCCGCTCACCGTCGGACTCAAGGACGCGCGCATCGATTTAACCCAGGCAATGGTCATCGCGAGCGCTCTGGGACTGGATGTGCGGCCCTAGCCTGTGGATAACTTTACGTAGCTGAGCGGTCATCCCCCGGGTTACACACAACCTGTGGATAACCCTCCGGATAACTTTCTGTCGGCGCAGTGATCGCTCAGCGCGTCCTGACCATCGGCCGGAGCCGGTTCGCCGGCTTCGCGGTGACCTGCTCGTGCCGGCGGTGCCGCGCGGGCGGCCGAGGCCGTACGACGAACACGGCTCCGTGCTCGACGACGTACGGGTCGGTGACCAGCTGATGCCGTCGCGCGATGGACTGTACTCCAGCCACCACCCCGACACCGCAGAACGCACCGGCCGTGTTCGCGATCAGGTCGTGCAACTGGCAGGAGCGGCCGAGCTGGGGGATCAGTGCCTGGACCGCCTCGACCGAGGCCGAGAGGCCGATCCCTGCAGCGATGCCGTCACCCGGGCGGCCGCTGGCCAACGCGAGCAGGGCGGCGGCCGGCACGAAGAGCAGCACATTGAGCAGGCCCTGGACCGACGTCAGTCCACCGGTCGTGGCCAGGTGGGTGCCGCACTGACCGATCACCGAACGGATCCGGTGCGGCGTCGGGCTGAGCGTCGCCGCCAGTACCAGCGCGAACGCCGCCGGCATCCCGAACGCTGCGAGGCGAGGGGGCATGGCCCCCGGCCGCCGCAGCGACGAGAGTGCGACCGGCAGTGCCATGCCGCTCAGCACAAGCCAGGTATCGAACAGATGTGGGATGCCGCGATAAGTCTCGAGCACTCGTCGGACCCTCCCGTGGTCGACCGCCTGACTCGATCTCTTCCTGCTCTCGACGATCTGTCGTCACCCGCACCAGCCGCCACCCTTGTCCGGACATCTGCACGCAGCCGCAAACAACCCGTGACAATCCGTGTACAAACTGTCACGACACAATGGTGCCTAAGGCAACGATCTTTTGCGCTGTGGATCCACCGATCGGTGGAGGCGCTCGCTCGGGCTGAGGCCGAGAGTGGAGCCATGCCGACCGATCTGAGCGCTTCCCGGACCAGCAGCACCTGGCGCAGCGTCACGCTGCTGATCACCGCCTACCTCGCCGTCAGCGTGCTGACGCTGGCGGGCATCATCGCGCTGCGCAACAACCCCGCCGCGGTCAACGACGCCGTCTGGGTCCGCGGCACGATCGTCGTCGCGAGCGCCGTCCTGACGCTGTCGTTCGCCCGCCGCGCCGCCCGCGGTTCGGCCCGCGCCTACCTCCGGCTCCGCCTGGTCAGCGCGATCATGCTCGTCGCGATCGTGGTGATCGACGTGCTGCCGGGGACCTTCCCGCTGTGGATGAAGGTCGAGCAGGCGATCTGCGGACTGTTGCTGCTCGGCGTCGTACTGCTGGTCAACGGCAAGCACCTCCGCTCGGTGTTCACTGGAGCCTGAGGAGGCGCGGATGAGCGAGCGGGTGTGGCCGGTCCGGCTGACCGTCGTGCCGTACGCCCTGCTCGCCGTACTGACCGCCGTCACGGTGCTGATCCGGCAGTCCGATGCGCGACCGTTCGGCGCCGATCTCGCGCTGTGTGCGGCGATCGGAGCGTGGATGCTCTTCGGGTTCACGCTGCGTCCCGCCTGGCGGGAGCGGCCGGGCGCGATGGGCGTGTTCCTGGCGGGGTTCGTCGTACTGATGGGCTGGCTGGTACTGCGGGATCCGTGGTTCGGGTTCTTGACGCCGGCCGGCTATTTCTACGCGTTCGGGCTGTTGCCGTGGCCCTGGCGACTGGCGGGGATCAGCGCGGTGGGGGTGGTAGCGGGGACCGCCCAGGCGTACGGCGTACCGAAGGACAGTTGGTACGGGTGGTTGACGTATGCCGCAGTCATCGCGGTGAACGTCCTGGCGATGTGCCTGGCAGCGTGGCTCGACTGGCAGCGCGCCACTCTGCAACGGCAACTGGGTGTCAGCGACGAGCGTGAACGCCTGGCCCGCGAGATCCACGACACCCTCGCCCAAGGCCTCACCGGCATCATTACTCAGCTCCAAGCCGCCGAACACGCCACCGACGACCGCCGCCCACACCACCTGAACGCCGCCATCGGGCTGGCCCGCGAGAGCCTCCGCGAAGCCCGCCGCTCCGTCAACGCCCTTCGCCCCGAGCCCCTCCAGTCCGCCGCCCTGTCCGACGCGCTCGCCAACGTCACCCACCACTGGTCCACCCGCCACAGCATTCCCGCAGCCTTCACGCTCACCGGCACCCCGGCTCCGCTGTCCGAGGAAGTCGAGTCCACGCTCCTCCGAGCCGCGCAGGAAGCCCTCGCCAACGTGGCCAAACACGCTCGGGCCACCCGCGTCGGCGTCACGCTTTCGTTCCTGGACGCCCACGCCGCCTTGGATATCCACGACAACGGCACCGGTTTCACGCCCAAGCCTGATTCCGATGACGGTGGATTCGGGTTGATCGCGATGCGGCAGCGAGTCGAGGCGCTCGGTGGTTTGCTGTCGGTCGAGAGCGAGCCTGGGCGCGGAACCACCGTCGCCGTCATCGTTCCTCGCGGAGGTACGTCGTGATCCGGTTGCTGATCGTCGACGACCATCCGGTCGTCCGGGACGGGTTGAGCGGGATGTTCGCGGCCGACCCGGAGTTCGAGGTGGTCGGTGAGGCGGCCGATGGCGCGGCGGCGGTCCAACAGGCGGAGGTGTTCCGGCCGGACGTGATCCTGATGGACCTGCAGATGCCCGGTGTCGGTGGGCTCGACGCGATTCGGCAGCTCGCCGCTCGCGGCAACCCCGCGCGCGTCCTGGTCCTCACCACCTACGACACGGACACCCACGTCGTGCCAGCCATCGCGGCCGGCGCCACCGGCTATCTGCTCAAGGATGCGCCCCGCGCCGACCTCCTTCGCGCCGTCCGCGCCGCCGCCGCGGGCCACGCCATCCTCGCTCCGACAGTCGCCGACGTCCTCGCGAACCACACCCCTGACCTACTCACGCCACGGGAGCTCGAGGTCCTCCAGTTGGTGGCCGGCGGCAACACCAACCGCGAAACCGCCGCCCACCTGTTCATCAGCGAGGCCACGGTGAAGACCCACCTGATCAACATCTACGCCAAGCTAGGCGTCCCGGATCGCGCCTCCGCCGTCGCCGAAGCCTTCCGCCGCGGCCTGCTCTAACGGTCGGCCACCACAACACAGGGACCGTAGCTCCCGGTCTTCACACGCCCCACACCTATGCCCGGGACCGAGTTCTTGTCGGGGCCGATAAGCGCGACCACCAGCGTGTAGCCACGGAACTTGGCCGGGTCGATCAACACACCGAAGGCGCCGGAGCTGCTGATCGTGTGCATCAGGGCACCCGGCTCCTCCCGGTTCACGGCGGCAGGGGTTCGGCGGCATTTCTTCCCCGCCGGGACGAAGGTCACTTCCGCGGTCACCCCAGTGGCCCGAATCTTCTTCTCCAGCCCTTCGGCATCGTCGCGGCGGTACACCACCACGCGCACCATCCCGTTCGGTTCCTGGGTCACCGCGTACGCCGGCGACGTTGCCTGCTCACCGCCGAGGATCGGTACGGCGACCGCCGTACCGGCTGCGAGCGTCAGGCACGCGGCGACTCCGACCAGCACTCGCTTCGGCCGCTTCTGTCGGATGTCGGCCGGTCGCTCGGCGACCACTGTGCGGAGTTCGGCCAGTAGCTTGTCTTCGAAGGTGTTCATGAGGTCAGCTCCGTGGGAGTCGGTACCAAGTGGAGTGACTGCGACTTGAGCCGCCCGCGGGCCCGGTGCAGACGCACCCGCAGCGTCGCGAGCCGAATGCCGAGCACCTGCGCGGCGTCGGCCGGCGAGAGTCCGTCGAGCGCGACCAGTTCGAGCGCGGCGCGCTCGCCGTCCGGCAGTTCGTCCATGGCTCGTAGCAGCGCCCGCGCCGAGGCTTCGGCGTCGATCCGCTCCTCGAGCCGCGTGACGTCGTCCGCCGTGAGCAACCGCCGGCCCGAGATCCGCTGGTTCGCCCGCAGTTCCCGGGCATGCCGCCGCTTCTCCGCCGACACGACGTTCCGCGCGATCCCGTAGAGCCAGCCGATCGGCGTACCGAGGTTGGCCCGGTAGCCGCCCGCCGCGTCGATGGCCGCCAGGAACACATCGGCGGTCAGGTCCGCGGCCAGGTAGGGATCGTCGACCCGGCGGGCCACGAACCGTTGAATCCGCTCGATGTGCTCGGTGTAGAACGCCTCGAACGCATCCGGGTCCCGCCCGATCTCGGCTGTCTGAGTCACGTCCGTCCTTCCGTCGCAGTCGGAAGTACTTGGTCCGAGCCCTCCGCGACGTTACGTCCGGATCAGGTCGGCCGAGGCCGAAGGCCCTTTTCAACCGCCGACGAAAAGGTTGAGCCGTGGTCGCCCGGCACGGTTACTTGCTCTTCCGGCGGATCCCCCGATCGCCTTCAGGAGGCGTAACTGATGCACGTACGACGAGGAATAGGGGCCATGGCGCTGGCCCTCGCCGTCGCCATGGTGGCACCGGCAACGGCAAGTGCGGCCCCGAGCCCGGGCGGGCCCGGGCTGGGCGAGCCGTTCGAGATCTACAAGTGGCAGGGCAACGGCGGGTACGACGTCCAGAACTACGACATCGACCTGACCTACCAGCCGTCGACCGATCACCTGGCCGGCCGGGCCGTCATCACCGCCCAGGCCACCAAGGAACTCTCCGAGTTCAACCTGGACTTCTGGCTGAAGGTGAGCTCGGTCAAGGTCAACGGCGTCGAAGCGTCCTACCGGACCATGACCGAGGACCAGACCGAGCTGGTGGTCACCCCGAAGACCCCGATCCTCGGCGGCACCTTCCAGGTCGAGGTCGTCTACTCGGGCACACCGTCCGAGGCGGGTCAGGGCGTCGAGCGCGTCCGCTGGAGCCGCTCCGGCCCGAAGGACTTGTCCCTGCCGAGGACCGGCGGCCTGTCGGTCAACCAGCCCCGGACCGCCGAGTGGTGGTACCCGGTGAACGATCACCCGTCCGACAAGGCGACGTACTCGGTGTCGGTGAACGTGCCCAAGGACTACGTCGCGATCTCCAACGGTCACTACCTCAGCACCAAGGACGACGGGCCCGGCCGGGTCCGCTGGAGCTGGTGGAGCCGGGAACCGATGGCACCGTACCTCGCGTACGTCGCGATCGAGCGCTTCCAGTACGAGACCGGTACGGCGCGGATCAGCGGTCGCGACGTGCCGTACTTCCGCGCCTACGACCCGAACCTGGAGAGCTTCGGCCTGATGCCGACCGCGAAGAAGGTGCTCGAGTCCTCGGACCAGATCACCGACTTCCTGGCCTCGCAGTTCGGTCCGTACCCGTTCGACACCACCGGCGGCGTCGCGTCCAGCGGGATCCCGTTCGCGATCGAGAACCAGAGCCGATCGACGTACGGAACGATCGCCATGGCAGCCGGCGACTACGGCCAGGACGAGACCTGGGTGACCGCGCACGAACAGGCACACCAGTGGTTCGGCGACTCGGTCTCGATCGGCAACTGGAAGCAGATGTGGCTGAACGAGAGCTTCGCGACCTACGCGGAGTGGCTCTGGTCGGAGCACCGCGGTGGGCCGACCGCCGACAAGCTGGCCAACGCGTACTACAACCGCGACTGGGCGGCCGCACCGTGGAGTGACCCCACGTTCTGGAACAACTCGGTCGCCGATCCCGACGGGATCTTCGGCTACCCGGTCTACTATCGCGGCGCGATGGGGCTGCACGCCCTGCGCAAGAAGATCGGTGACGCGAAGTTCTTCCTGCTGCTGAAGCGGTACCACAGTGAGCACAAGTACCAGAACGCGTTCACGACCGACTTCACCGCGCTCGCCGAGGAGATCGGCGGCCCCGGGGTGCGCGAGGTGTTCGACACCTGGATCTACAGCGAGACCAAGCCGGCCACCAGTCCGGCCGGGCTGGCCGTCACTGTCGACGCGAAGACCGTGCGTCAGGCCGCAGCGATGACGCGGGTCCACGACGCCCTGATCGCCGCAGGCCACGGCGACCATGGGCACGGCGCCGAAGCTCCGGACGCGCAAGCACCCAAGTAGTTCCCGCCTCAGTTCAGCGGTGCCGCTCGACTGCCGCGGCCGCCTGCGCGTCACCGTCGGCGCGCAGGCCGGCGATCACTCCGTCGACGTCCGCGGGGGACCGGTTCTGCGACAGCTTCGCCTTCGCCTCGATGCGGGTGATCGCGAGTTCGACGCCCACGATCGCCCGCAGTTGGCCGGTCACGAACTTCGCCGGCGCGTCATCCACCGACCACGGCTCAGCTCGCGTCCCCTCGTGCAGCTGCGTCAACCGCCGTACGAGGTCACCGACCCAGTCCGGGTCGTCGTGCACGGTCAGCTCGCCGTACACGTGGGCGGTCACGTAGTTCCACGTCGGTACGACGCGCCCGTGCTCGCGCTTGGCGGCGTACCAACTGGGGGACACGTAGGAGTCGACCCCGTGCATGATCACCAACGCCTCGCCGACGACCGGCCGCTGCCACTGCTCGTTGTTCCGCGCCAAGTGCCCCTGCAGCACCTGTCGCTCGGCGTCGTACACGAACGGCAGCATGGTCGCCAGCAATCCTCGATCGGTCATCGTGACCAGATCAGCCGCCCCATGGGTGGTCAGCAACTCCGCGACAGCCTCGTCCTCCACAGCGAAATGCGCAGGCACATACATCCGAACTCCCAGCCTCGACCGAAACCTCAAGCCTGCCCGGCGCTGCCCAACCCGCACAGAGCCAATTCGCACTGCCTTCCGCCCGGAACCGGCCTACGTTGTTGCCGGGATGGGCGGTAGCCACATGAGGGTGGTCGGCTCGACAGGGTCGTGATGAGGGACGACCACGACTTGGTGCTCGTCTTCGTAGAGAACGCGGCCGGGGTCGTCGGAGGTGAAGCGCTCGCACGGAAGGTTGTGCGCGGCAAGGATCGCCAAGTACTGCGGAACCGGGCCGAGCAGCTCGACGGCCGTCGTACGGAACCAGGCCGCGGCGAGCGGGTTGGCACCGTAGACGGCCGGATCCACGGTCGACGGGTCCGTGTACGTCGCGTCGTACCAGGCGTTCGTCGTCCGGCGGAACTCCTCTTCCGCCGCGGTGAGCAGACCGCGCTTGCCGAGCATGTTCACCAAACCGAAGAGTCCGATCCGCCGACCGTGCCGATCGGGGACCGGACTCTGGAAGCGCACGAAGGTCATCGCCCCATTGTGCGCAGTGTCCTGAAGAAGGTGCGGAGGTCGGCGGCGAGGAGGTCCGGGACCTCCATCGCGGCGAAGTGCCCACCGCGCTCGTACTCCGTCCAGTGCGTCATCGCGCCGGCGGGGTCGGCCAGGCTCTTGATCGCGGTCTCGGCGCCGAAGACGGCAACGCCGGTCGGGGGAGGGGTGGCCGGGGCCCACTCCTGGGCGGCGTCGTCGCCGTCGCTGGTCCGCTCGGCGCCGACGCCAGCGCTGTCGCTGCTCCAGTTGCCGCCGTCGCCCTCACCCTCGCCCCAGCCGCCGGAGCGCTGCTGGGCGAGCATCGCCTTCCACGCCTGCATGCCCTCGTACACCGCGTGCGCCGACGAAGCACCGGACTGCGTGAACCAGTACAAGCTCACATTGGTCAGCAGCTGATCGCGATCAACCGCCTCCTCCGGCAGCTTGTGCGCGGGATCGGTCCACTCGGCGAACTTCTCCACGATCCAGGCCAGCTGCCCGACCGGCGAATCGTTCAACCCGTACGCCAGGGTCTGCGGCCGCGTCGACTGCTGCACCAGGTAGCCCAGCCCGTCGTCGACATACCGGTTGAACGCCTCCGCCCGGACCTTGTCGCTCTCGGAGAGGCCGTCGGTGGCGATCGGTCCGGCGAAGGGCGCCGCGGCGAGTACCCCGGCCAGGTGCGCGCCAACCACGTGCTCGGGGTCGATCATCGTCAGCATCCCGGTCACTCCGGACCCGGCGTCGGTTCCGTGCGCGGCGTACCGGTCGTAGCCCAGCCGGGCCATCAGCTCGGCCCACATCTGCGCGACCCCGAACAGGTTGAACCCTGCCGGTCCGAGCGGCGTGGAGAACCCGTACCCCGGCAGCGACGGCACTACGACATGGAATGCATCCGCCGGATCGCCGCCGTACGCGACAGGGTCGGTCAGCCGCCCGATCATCGCCTGGAACTCCACCGGCGACCCGGGCCAGCCGTGCGTCAGGATCAGCGGCAGTGCGTCCGGCACGGCCGACTTCTGGTGGAAGAAGTGGATCTGCTGGCCGTTGATCTCGGTCGTGAACTGCGGGATCGCGTTCAGCGCCGCCTCGGCCGCGCGCCAGTCGTAACCGTCGGCCCAGTACGCCGCCAGCCCGCGCAGGTACCCGACCGGCACGCCGCGGCTCCAGTCGTCGACCGCCGGCGCCACCGGCCACCGCGCACTGTTCAGCCGCGCCTTGAGGTCGTCGACCTCGGTCTGCGGAATCTCGATGGTGAAGGGCTTGATCTCCGTGTTCGTCGTCATGTCTCTTACGGTAGAAACGATTGCGGCGAGCTTTCTTCCGCGATTGAGAACTCCTTTCAATGAGAATCTGGGGGAGTGGACACCCGCCTGAACACCGCCCGGATCCGAGCGGCCCGCGAGGTCATCGATCCGGTCTTCCTGAACACGCCGCTCTACGACTGCGAGGCCCTCACCCCGGAGCTCGGCTGTTCGGTGAGCATCAAGCTCGAGACCGCGAACCCGGTCCGCAGCTTCAAAGGCCGCGGTACCGAACTCGTCGCCGACCAACTCACCGGCACCGCCGCGGTCTGCGCCAGCGCCGGCAACCTCGGCCAAGCCCTCGCCTGGTCCGGCCGCAAACGCGGGCTCGACATCACCGTTGTCGCGTCGCGGTTCGCCACCCCTGCCAAGCTCGACCGCATCCGCGCGCTCGGCGCCACCCTCGAACTGGTCGACGGCGACCACGAACTGGCCCGCGACCGCGCTGCGGCGATCGCCCGCCGTACCGGGATCCGGCTCGTCGAGGACAGCCTCGACCTGGAAACCTGCGAAGGCGCCGCCACCATCGGCCTCGAGCTGGTCGACCCGTCGTTCGATACCGTCCTGATCGCGCTCGGCGGTGGCGCGATGGCGACCGGCATCGGCCACGTCCTCAAGGACCTGTCACCGCAGACCGAGGTCGTCTGCGTCCAGCCAGCCGGCGCACCCGCGATGACGCTGTCCTGGCGTCAGGGACGCGTGGTCACCACCGACTCCGCCATCACCATCGCCGACGGCGTCGCCGGCCGCCGCCCGATCCCCGAAGTACTCGTCGACCTCCTGCAGGTCGTCGACGACGCCGTACTGGTCGAGGAATCCTCGATCGTCACTGGCGTCCGCCTGCTCCACACCCACGCCGGCCTGGTCGCCGAACCCTCCGCCGCCCTAGGGCTTGCCGCCCTCCTGGAAAACCCCGCCCGCTTCGCCGGCCGCCGGGTAGCCACCATCATCTGCGGCAGCAACGTCAATCCGCCCGACCACCACCGCTGGACCTCAACACCCGACAGGTCGCCCACGCACCGAGCACCAGAAACCCCACCGCGGCAATAGCGAGCAACACAACAGACCCGGTGAACGTCGCGACCGCCATCGGCACGAACGCCGCAAACGCGGCTCCCTCGTACCAATCCCCGACCCGCTCCCACCGCTGCCCCAACCGCCCGAACACAGCCGTCAGCAGCACCCCCACCGCAAACACCAACACCACCCACCACGGCGCGTCCACGGCCCTCCTTCAGAAATCCCCTCGCGTCCTCGGGCAACACCCCCTAGCGTGCACACATCCCACCAAGAGGTGAAGTGCATGCCCGAAATCGTCGTCCCGCTGACCATCCGCGATCTGACCCCCGACGACCTCCCGTCGCTGGGGGAGTCTCCGGCCAAGCTCACCTCCATGGTGGAGGAGCTGACCCGCGCCCAACGCGGCGAGGTCGACTACCTAGCCGTCTGCACGCCGTCCGGCCACCCCGTCGGCTACGGAGCAGTCGACTACACCAAGCCCCCCGGCGGCGCGACTCTCTACCAACTCACAGTCATAGAACCCCTCCAGTCCTGCGGCATCGGCACCATCCTCATCCGCGCCCTCGAGCAACGAATCCGCGCCCGAGGCATCCCCCTCGCCGAACTAGGCATCGACGACGCCAGCCCCCGCCCCCAAGCCCTCTACGAACGCCTCGGCTACCAAGTCAGCGGCACCGAACCCGGCGCCTGGGACATCACCACCCCCGACGGCGGAACCGCCCGCTACGAAACCACCATCACCCTCCTCCGCAAGCAACTGAACGACGACGTGTAGGGCTCAATGCAATCTGTGGAACCGAACGGCCGCTCGGCGAGCGTCTATCTGATCGTCGGGTTGCCCGGCGCGGGAAAGACGACGCGTGCAAAGGCCCTGGAGCTCAGCGAGTCGGCGCTTCGCCTGACGCCGGACGAGTGGCAGATCGCCTTGTTCGACTACGAAAACCCGCCGGACAAGCGCGATCTGGTCGAGGGCAAGCTGATCGAGATCGGCATGCGCGTCGCGCAGCTCGGTACCAACGTGGTGTTCGACTTCGGCTTCTGGAGCAGGGACGAACGCTCGGCACTCCGTTGGATCGCCAGCGAATTAGGTGCCCACAGCACCGTTGTCTATCTGCCCATCACGCCTGAAGAGCAACGCGAACGCATCACGCACCGCTTCGCCACCGTGCCCGAGCAGACCTTCTCCATGAGCGACGCCGAACTGGCAGAGTGGCGCACCCTCTTCGAGCCCCCGGACCAAGCAGAACTCCAAGGCGCTCACCTCCCGCCCGTCCCGCCGGACTATCCCACCTGGTCAGCCTGGGCTTCCGCCCGCTGGCCGTCCCTCCCCGAGCTCATTCAGAATCCAGTCATATAAGGAAAGCGCGACCTCGACCCGCCGCTCCGCGTTCCCCAGGAACAACTCGCGATACAACGTCTCCACCTCGGGCGGGCCTGCCAGATCTTTGAGATGCGGCCGCACTGAACTGTTCGGCGGCAGCGGCCGATCGTTGGCCGCCCACAACCCCTCCATCAAGAACCACGACGTAGTCCCAGTAACGAAAGCCGCCTTCAACAAGTCGCCGCCCGCCACCGCGACCCGGATCTTCTCTGCCGGATACCGAAGGTTCGCCGCTATCGCCGCCTTCTCGGCCGCCCCGACGCGATACCCCTCGAACCGCTCCACCGCCCGCTCCCGCAACCGCCCCAACGCACCCTGCGGGTCATAAAGCACCCGCCCATCCAAGTACGCGTAGACATGCATCGGGTTCGACTCCATCGCCGCCCGTGCCTTCGCCTCGTCCGCAAACCCCCACTCAACCATCACCCCCTCGCGAACCTCATCCACAGCCGCCCGCTCAACCCCATCAGCCAGGATCACCCGCAGATCAACATCAGTCCCCGGCAACGCATCCCCCCGCGCCAACGACCCCGTCAACAACACCCCGACAACCTCGGCATCCGCCGTCGCCTCGGCCAGCAGTCGCTGCAACAACCCGTCGTACAGCACCGAGCTATCCACCCTTCGCACCGGCTTCGATGTAGGTCTCGTTCTGCTGCCGCCACACCGAGGCCGCCCGCCAAGCGCTGTCCGGCGTGGGCCCGAGCATTCCCCACATCCGCAGCGCGTACCAGCCGAGCGCAATGGCTCCCGCCCGCTTCAGATCCTCGTCTGCGCAGACCGGCAGACCATACGCGCTACGGCAGTCAGCCATCTGCCCAACCATGTCCTGCCACCCGGTCCTCGCGGGATCCGAGTTCAGCACCTGCGGATAAGCGGCATCGAACACCCACGGCATTTGGCAAGGTTCGAAGTCGATCAGCAGCGCCGGACTGATCTCAGGCGCCGGCGTCCGCATCAGCACGTTCCCCATATGCAGGTCCCCATGACAGACCTCTGCCGGACAGACCTCGTTGACGAACCGCCAGTCCTCCTCGAACCGCTCCAGTACGACGTCAACTGGCCCCGGCGCACCACGTTCCTGACCTCGCACGAGCCATTCGTGCACAGCATCTGCCGTCAACTCGCCGTACGGCGCGGACACGATCGTCCGCGCAAGTCGCTGAAATCGAACGCCGGCATCCATCAGCAACCCGAACTCGATGCCGCCCCAGCCGTCATGCAATCCACCCGGCAGCCGCTCCATCACGACCCACCCGACCTCGACTCCGCTCAGCCGATCCCCAACCGCGAAGACCCGCGGCGCCAACCCAGGATCCCGCTCCGCGACGACCTCACTCCAGAACCGCTGAGTCCCCGAGACCCCAACCTTCACCAGCACATCAACGCTCTCCGGCGCCCACCGTCCCGTGAAGTACATCCCTGAGACACCCCAGGGAATCAACTCCGGAACCGGCTCAACAAGCTCCGCCAGCGCCGCCTCGTCCTTCACTAGGCCGTGCAGATACGCAACAACCTCAGCACTTCGTCGTACCCGCCCGAACTCGTCGAAGGTCTCCATCCGCCTCCTCCGCGACCGCGGCCAGCCTGCCACCTCCTGCGACCTCGCGCGACCGACTTACGCCGACCACGCGCGTCTAGACTCCCGAGACCAACCAACCTGTCGAAGCCGGAGCGAGGCGTTCGTAGCAAGAGTGACGAACGATCCGACAGAAGGGCTCGCCATGCGGAAACTCATCTACGGCATGAACCTCAGCCTGGACGGCTACATCGCCGCCCCCGACGGCGACATCAATTGGGGCGTACCGAGCGACGAACTGTTCCAGTGGTGGCTCGACCAAGAGCTAGCGATCGGAATGTTCCTGTACGGGCGCAACCTGTGGGAGACCATGAGCTCCCACTGGCCGACCGGCGACCAGCAACCCAACGCCACCTCGGCGCAGATCGAGTACGCCCGCAACTGGCGGGACACCCCGAAGGTCGTGTTCTCGTCCACCATCGACAAGGTCGACTGGAACACCCGCCTGTACGCCGGCGACGCCGTACCGGAGATCACCCGACTCAAAGCCGAAGACGGCAAGCCCCTCAGAGTCGGCGGCGCCACCCTCGCAGCCGCAGCCATGCGAGCCGGCCTGATCGACGAGTACGAGATCGTCACCCACCCAGTACTGGTAGGCGGCGGCAAACCATTCTTCACCGCCCTCGACAACTGGATGAACCTCAACCTGGTCGAGACCCAGACCTTCCCCGGCGGCGTCGTACTGACCAGATACGAAACCAGGCGCTGATCCGGGAGACCGGAATTCGCGTCGATGAGTATCGCCGGGGAGCTGCAGAGCGACTTGCGCAAGCAGTCGTGTCCAGCCTGGATGTCCCAGCACGCCGGCCACGGGTGGTCGATCGCGGGCGGTAGCCCGCAAGGTGCGCGGTAGCGCGCAAGAGGCTGGGGTGGGTGGGGTGGTCGCGTAGCGCGCGACGAAGGAGTGGGCGTAGCGAGCGCGGGGGGACTCAGACCGCGGCGCCCAGCCACAGCGGGCGAGCGAAGCGAGGCCGAGGGGGTGCGGGTGGCGGAGCCCCCGCCGGCGGCAAGCGAAGCGCAGCCGCACAACACGACGAAGGCGGCCCGCTCCGCGCTTTCCGCGGACACGGGTCGCCCATCGACCTTCGTGGAGACGAGGGGACTTGAACCCCTAACCCCTGCCTTGCAAAGGCAGTGCTCTGCCAGTTGAGCTACGCCCCCGTGGTGGGGTGGTCAGCGGCCCGGGGTGACCGGGTCGACGGCCTCGGCCCAGAGGTCCTTGTCGGCGCGGGACTGCTGGGTCTTCTTGTAGGCGAAGTATCCACCGATACCGGCGAGCAGCACCAGCAGAATCTTTCTCAGCACCGCGGGACTCCTCGGATCGGGGGTTTCACGATCTGGTGGGCCTAACTGGATTTGAACCAGTGACCTCTGCCTTATCAGGGCAGCGCTCTAACCAACTGAGCTATAGGCCCGTATCTACGGGGTCGAACTCGGGAGAGATTACCGCACCAGGTGCCTGTCTCCCAAACCGGTTCCGGCCGGACCCTGGTGGGCCCGGCCGAAAGGGCTCAGTCCTCCGACGCGAGCGTGACTTCGAGGCCGCCGAGCAGGGTGGCGGCGATGTTGTAGAGGAAGGAACCGAGGGTGGCCAGGGCCGTGATGATCAGCACATCGGCGCAGGCCAGCAGGGTGGTGAAACCCATCACCTTGCCGGTGTTGATGTAGTTCTCGATCCGGAACGGCTCGGTGTTCGGGTTGCCGAGCACCTCGGTGACGGTGTTGTTGATGTTGTCGAAGACGCCGGCGGCGCCGATCGCGGACCAGACGATGAAGACCGCGACCCAGGTGACGATGCCGAAGGCGATCGCGAGCAGGAACGCCGTCTTCATCACCGACCACGGGTCGATGCGGGACATCCGCAGGCGGGCCTTGCGGGTCTGGCCGCGCGCGGAGGTCTTGGTGGTGTCACCGACCTCGACGCTCTCTGCGTCGGACTTGCCGGTGACGGCGGCGGCCTTCTCCAGGACGGCCTGCCGGGCGGCGCTGACCTTGTCGCCGAACGACTCGGTCTTGCCGCCGAACGTGCCGGGCTTGTCCGCACGCCCAGTCACCCCGTACGACGATTCGCCGTCGCCCGCCTTCGTGGGCGGCGACCACGGTTCCGGGCGGCCCGGCGTACTGGGTGCCGGGGTCGGCCGAGCGGTACCGGGCTGGGCGCCACCCGCCGGGCGGACCGGCGGCTGCTGGGCGGGGCGGGCCGGCGCACCGGCCGTGCCCGGTCGCTGCTGCTGCGGGCGGAGCTCCGCAGCCGGACGCTGCGCGCTCGCGGGCGGCGTAGCGGGGCGGCCGTTTCCAGCCGGAGTGGAGCCACTCGGGGTGGAGCCGGAGCGACCGTTGGAGGCCGGAGTGGCCGGGGTGGACTGCTTCGAGGTCGGCGCGGTGCGCTGAGTCTTGGAGCTGTCCGCACCTTCGGGCCAGGTCGGCCTCGCGCGGTTGGTCATCAGTTACCCTCCTGGCCGGCTTCGTCGTCTTCGACGGTAGCCGCGCCGTTCACATCCGTCGAACGCTCGTCGGAAGTACTGACGCTCCCAGACGGGGTTTCGGTTGTCGAAGCGTCCACATTCTGGGCATCCGTGGACACCGCAGCCGCCTCGGCTCCCTCCACCGCCGCACCGTCGACGTCTTCGGCACCCTCAGCAACCTCGAGGCCGTCGACGGTCAGATCGGTGTTCCGGGCGATCGCGACGACGGCATCGGACTCGCCGACCCCGGCGAACCGGACGCCCATCGTGTCCCGGCCCTTGACCGGCACGCTGTCGACCCGGCTGCGGACGACCTGGCCGCTGGCCTTGATCGCCAGCACCTGGTCGTCGTCGACGACGATGATCGCGCCGACCAGCGAGCCGCGCTCGTCGTTCAGCTTGACCGCCTTGATGCCGAGACCGCCACGACCCTGCTGCCGGTACTGCGAGACCTGCGAACGCTTGGCGTAACCGGCGTCGGTGACGGTGAAGACGTACTGCGCCTCCTCGTCGTCGCCGGCCCGGATGACCGACATCGACAGCAGTTCGTCGCCGTCGCGGAACTTCATGCCGGTGACACCGGACGTGGCCCGGCCCATCGGCCGGAGCTGCTCGTCGTTTGCCGTGAAGCGGATCGACTGGCCCTTGCGCGAGACCAGCAGCAGGTCGTCGGACGCGGTGGCGACGTCGGCGCCGATCAACTCGTCGTCGTCCTCGCGGAAGTTGACCGCGATGATGCCGCTCTGCCGGGCCGAGTCGTAGTCGGTCAGGGCGGTCTTCTTGACCAGGCCCTTCTTGGTCGCGAGCACCAGGTAGTCGGACTGCTCGTAGTCGCGCAGCGTCAGGACCTGCGCGATCTCCTCGTCCGGCTGGAACGAGAGCAGACCGGCCACGTGCGAACCCTTGGCGTCCCGCGCCGACTCCGGCAGCTGCCACACCTTGGCCCGGTAGACCCGGCCCTTGGTGGTGAAGAACAGCATCCAGTGGTGGTTGGTGGTGGCGAAGAAGTGGTCGATCTCGTCCTCGGCCCGCAACTGCGCGCCGCGAACACCCTTGCCGCCGCGGTTCTGGGTCCGGTACAGGTCGGCCTTCGTGCGCTTCGCGTAGCCGCCGCGGGTGATCGTGACCACGACGTCCTCGTCGGGGACCAGGTCCTGGACGGACAGGTCGCCGTCGGCCGCGATGATCTCGGTACGCCGCTCGTCGCCGAACTTCTCGACGATCTCGGCCAGCTCGTCGCGGACGATGTTCCGCTGCCGGACCGGGTCGGCCAGGATGTCCTCGAGGTCGGCGATGATCGCCTCGAGCTCGTTCAGCCGGTCGACGATCTTCTGCCGCTCCAGGGCGGCCAGCCGGCGCAGCTGCATGTCGAGAATCGCCTGCGCCTGGATCTCGTCGATCTCGAGCAGGCTCATCAGGCCCTGGCGCGCCTCTTCGACGTCCGGGCTGCGACGGATCAGCGCGATGACCTCGTCGAGCGCGTCCAGCGCCTTCACGTACCCGCGGAAGATGTGCGCGTTCTTCTCGGCCTCGCGCAAGCGGTAGCGGGTCCGCCGCTGGATGACCTCGATCTGGTGGTCGATCCAGTGCGTGATGAACAGGTCGAGGCTGAGCGTGCGCGGTACGCCGTCGACCAGCGCCAGCATGTTGCACCCGAAGGTGTCCTGCAGCTGGGTGTGCTTGTAGAGGTTGTTCAGTACGACGCGCGGCTGGGCGTCACGCTTCAGCACGATCACCAGGCGCTGGCCGGTCCGGGACGACGTGTCGTCGCGAATATCGGCGATGCCGGTCATCTTGCCGGTGTTCACCAGCTCGGCGATCTTCTGCGCCAGGTTGTCCGGGTTGACCATGTACGGCAGCTGGCTGACGACGAGGCTGGTCCGGCCCTTGGCGTCCTCCTCGATGTCGACCACCGCGCGCATCGTGACCGAGCCACGACCGGTGCGGTAGGCGTCGTCGATGCCCTTGTAGCCGACGATCAGGGCGCCGTTCGGGAAGTCCGGGCCCTTGATGTGCTCCATGCACGCCGCCAGAACTTCTTCCTGGGTGGCGTCCGGGTTCTCCAGGCACCAGTTCGCGGCGGCGGCGACCTCGCGCAGGTTGTGCGGCGGGATCTGGGTCGCCATGCCGACCGCGATACCGGCCGAGCCGTTCACCAGCAGGTTCGGGAAGCGGCTGGGCAGGATCACCGGTTCCTGCGAGCGGCCGTCGTAGTTGGGGCGGAAGTCGACCGTCTCCTGGTCGATGTCGCGCACCATCTCCATCGCCAGCGGGGCGAGCCGGCACTCGGTGTACCGCATCGCGGCCGCCGGGTCGTTACCCGGCGAACCGAAGTTGCCCTGGCCCTGGATCATCGGCGCCCGCATCACCCACGGCTGCGCGAGCCGGACCAGGGTGTCGTAGATCGCGGAGTCACCGTGCGGGTGGTACTGACCCATCACGTCACCGACGACGCGCGAGCACTTGGAGAAACCGCGGTCCGGCCGGTACCCGCCGTCGTACATGGCGTAGAGGATGCGGCGGTGCACCGGCTTGAGGCCGTCGCGCACCTCGGGCAACGCGCGGCCGACGATGACGGCCATCGCGTAGTCGAGGTACGACTGCTGCATCTCCGTCTGCAGATCGAGCGGCTCGATCCGGTCGTGTCCAGGAGAAATGGGGGTCTCGGTCATCTGATGCTCGTCCCGTTCGTGTCAGACGTCGTACGTCGGTGAAGTCGGCGCTGGAGTGGTCGCGGCCCAGCGGGGGCGGGGCCGCGACGGCACTCAGATGTCAAGGAACCGAACGTCCTTGGCGTTGCGCTGGATGAAGTTCCGACGCGCCTCGATGTCGTCACCCATCAGGGTGGCGAAGGTTTCGTCGGCCCGGGCGGCGTCGTCCAGGGTGATCTGCAGCAGCACCCGGTTGGCCGGGTCCATCGTGGTCTCCCACAGCTCCTGCGCGTTCATCTCACCCAGACCCTTGTAGCGCTGGATGGCGTTGTCCTTCGGCAGCTTCTTGCCGGCCTCGACGCCGGCCTCGAGCAGACCGTCCTTCTCCCGCTCGGTGTAGGCCAGCTCGTGCGGCTGGTTGCTCCACCGGATCTTGTACAGCGGCGGCTGCGCGGCGTACACGTGACCGCGCTCGATCAGCGGCCGCATGAAGCGGAACAGCAGCGTGAGCAGCAGCGTGCGGATGTGCTGACCGTCGACGTCGGCGTCGGCCATGATCACGATCTTGTGGTACCGCAGCTTCTCCTCGTCGAAGTCCTCGTGGATACCGGTCCCGAGGGCGGAGATGATCGCCAGCACCTCGTTGTTCTGCAGGACGCGGTCGATCCGGGCCTTCTCGACGTTCAGGATCTTGCCCCGGATCGGCAGGATCGCCTGGTACTTCGGATCGCGGCCACCCTTCGCGGAGCCACCGGCCGAGTCACCCTCGACGATGTAGACCTCGCACTCCTCGGGGTTCGTCGACTGGCAGTCGGACAGCTTGCCCGGCAGCCCGCCGCCACCCAGCAGACCCTTGCGGTTGCGGGCCAGCTCGCGCGCCTTGCGGGCGGCGATCCGGGCGCTCGCGGCCGCGGTGGCCTTGCGAATGATCTCGCGGCCTTCCTGCGGGTTCTGCTCGAACCAGGCCCCGAGCCGGTCGTTGACGACCCGCTGGGTGAAGCCCTTCACCTCGGTGTTGCCGAGCTTGGTCTTCGTCTGGCCCTCGAACTGCGGATTGCCCAGCTTGACCGAGATGATCGCGGTCAGGCCCTCCCGGATGTCGTCACCGGTGAGCCTGTCCTCCTTCTTCTTGATCATGCCCTGGTCCTCGGCGAACGAGTTGACCAGCGAGGTGAGCGCGGCCCGGAAGCCCTCTTCGTGGGTGCCGCCCTCGTGGGTGTTGATCGTGTTCGCGAAGGTGTGCACGGACTCCTGGTACGAGCCGCTCCACTGCATCGCGACCTCGAGGCTCAGCGACCCGTCGGCCTGCGCGGCCTCGAACGCGATCACGTCGCGGTGCACGGTCTCGCGGATGCCGGTCAGGTACTTCACGTAGTCGACCAGGCCGTCGTCGTACTTGAAGGACTGCTCGACCGGGTTGCCGTCCTCGGTGTGGTCCGGCCGCTCGTCGCGGATGACCAGCTCGAGGCCCTTGTTCAGGAACGCGTACTCACGGAAGCGGGTGGTCAGCGTCTCGTACGAGTACGTCGTGGTCTCGAACACGTCCGGGCTCGGCCAGAAGGTGATCGTGGTGCCGGTGGAGTCCGCCGTACCGACCTCGGCCAGATCCGCGTCCGGAACACCGATGGTGAAGGACTGCGTGTAGGCCTTGCCGCCGGTGCGGACATCGACCTGGAGCCGGTTGGACAGTGCGTTCACCACGGAGACACCGACGCCGTGCAGACCGCCGGAGACCTTGTACCCGCCGCCGCCGAACTTGCCGCCGGCGTGCAGGACGGTCAGCACGACCGTGACGGCCGGCTTGCCCTCCGACTCGACGATGCCGACCGGGATACCGCGGCCGTTGTCGACGACGCGGACGCCGCCGTCGGGGAGCAGGGTGACGACGATCTTGTCGCAGAACCCGGCCAGCGCCTCGTCCACGGCGTTGTCGACCACCTCGTAGACCAGGTGGTGCAGACCGCGCTCGCCGGTCGACCCGATGTACATACCGGGGCGCTTGCGGACCGCGTCGAGGCCTTCCAGGACCTGGATCGCGCTGGCGTCGTACTCACGCTCGACGACGCTGCTCTGGATCTCGGTCAGCAGTGCTTCTTCTTCGATGCCGGTGCTGTCTGCGGACGTTGTTTCGTCGATCTCGGTCGGCTCGTCGGTCACCGGCTGTTGTCCTCCTCGGGCCCCGCGTTCGCGAGGCATCGCGGCACAGTGGAAGCCGCCTCTACAGTGTTGTTAGGGGCACGGCTCGTCGTACAGGGTCCATCTTACCCGTCGACCGAAGCAGAACCTGCCACCAGCCGCCCGAAACTCACCTCAGGGCGTCTTTTCGCCCTCCTCGCCATGTCCCCTCTCGCGGGTGGGGGGCCGGAAAGCGCTCACGGGCGCTCAGTGGCCTCCGGTCGTTTCACCACTGACTCGGTACGCCGGCCGCCTGGTTCACCGGTCCAGACCACCCCGCGCGCACCCGGCGCCCCTTAGGATCGCTGCCGTGGAGAGTCTCGACGACGTCATCGACGACCTGATCGCCGACCGGGTGATCCGCCGGCACCGGCGGACCTGGCTGATCGTCATCGGGATCGTCGTCGTACTGGCGCTGCTGGTGCTGTTCACCGGCGGCTGGAAGCAGCGTGTCGGCCGTGCGGTCCCGACCATCGACGCGCCGACCACGGTCACGGCGGGGCGCTGGGAGTTCAGTTTCACCAAGGCCGAGATCATCCGGGAGCCCAAGACCGAGTACTCGGCCGCCAAGGCCGAACTGCGGGTCTACTTCGACGTCCGGAACGTCGACACCGAGGCGCACACCAGCACCGAGGTCCGCAACTCGGTCCTGCGGCTGGTCCCGGGCGGAGGCAAGGATCTGGTGGAGTCCAGCGGCGCGAACTGCCGTGGCGAGGTCGGCTGGGTGATCGTCTACGGTCTGCCGCCGGAGAGCTGCTACACGAAGTTCGAGATCGAGCCCGACTTCACGGCCGACCAGATCGAGGTCGGTGTCCTCGGTGAGCAGTACATCTCCGACAACGGGCTGATGGGCGCGAACGAGGACCCGTACTGGCAGCAGCCGAAGGCCGCCGCCGTCGTCCGGCTGAAGCCGACCGTCGTCGTCAAGGACGAGGAGAAGTAGGAGTGAAGCTCTACCGCCCCGCGACCGTCCTGGTCGGCGTTCTCTTCATCCTGCTCGGCGGGCTCACCCGCCTGGCGACGCCGGACCATGTGTTCGACGAACAGAACCTGATGGTCAGCAAGGGGACCATCGGCCAGCAGTTGCGGTTCGGCCAGGAGGCGACGCTTACCATCGTCCGGATGCAACTGGCCAAGTCCGTGCTCGACGCCAACTCGTCGTCCGACGACAAGCCGATCGAGACCAACGGGGTGTTCGTCGCGCTCGAGTGGGAGACCACTCGGGGCGTCAACGACCCCGAGCGTCCCACGCCGTCGCTGACCTCGAACGGCGATGCCATCTACCAGCCGCTCCCGTTGACGTACTCCGGGATCGAGTTCGGCGACGCTGGTTTCACGACCTCCGGCGCGATCGTCTTCGAGGTCAACCCGACCGAGCTCGAGGGCCTGACGCTGGACGTGCGGCCGCAGCAGTTCTGGAACGTGCTGAACCGGAAGGTCTCGGTCGATCTCGGGATCCCCGGCGAGGACAGCGCCCAGCGGTTGATCGACTCGGCAGTGGATCTGTACGAGATCCCCACGCGGGACGTCCGGGTGGCGTCATGACGGGCGCGTCCCGCGCCGCCCGGCTGGCGGCCCAGATCTCCTTGCTGCTGGTCCTGCTGGCCACCGGCTGCTTCCTGACGCTGAAGACGTACCTCGGCGATCCCGAACAGAACTTCGAGGACGGCGCGATCCAGCACGTGGTCGCAAAGGGTCCGGTCACCATCGGGAGGGTCGGCTGGCAGCTCGACTCGATGAGCGTCTACACCCGGCTGGTCGACGAGAAGGGCAAGGAGATCTCCGTCAACCGGCCGGCCGGTGCGGTGATCGTCGTTGCCCAGCTGCGGGTCACCCCGCTCGACGGGCTGCGGCTGAAGGACGGCGGCTTCACGTGCGGCACGAGTCTGCGCGACGACCGCGGCAACCGCTGGCAGACCACGAACGCCTTCCAGTTCCCGATCCCGACCAGCTGCTCGGACTCCGACAAGCCGATGGTCCGGAACAAGCCGAGCAAGCTCGCGCAGATCTTCGTCGTACCGGCGGAGGCGGTGCCGCACCTGCAGGGCATCGTGGTCACCAACCGCGACGAGTACGAGCGGTTCCTGATCACCACCTGACGGCGGCGATGGCTCAGGCGGTCGCCGGCTGCTGCGCCACGGCCGCCGCCTCGTCGCGGCGCTCCCGGCCGACCGAGATGCACAGGTCGAAGGCGGCTGCCAGCAACGCGATCCGGATCGGCTCGAAGATCAGGCTGCGGATCAGGTCCGCGATCTCGTGGTTCATCAGACCCCAGCGGACGCCGTGGATCCCGATCGTGCGCTGGATCAGCACGAACAGCCAGTCGTCGCCGAGCAACCAGACCGTGTAGAGCATGCAGACCACGCCGAGGAAGACCGGGCCGACCCGGACCAGCAGCCGGAACGCGTTCAGCGTCGGGTAGAACTTCTCCCGGAATCCGCCGAGGACGAGATCAGGCGCCTTGTTGGTCAGAGCGACGAAGCGGTTCGGCTGCGGCGCGGCCTCGCTGACCCGGCCGCCGAGCCGGCGCTCCAGCCTGGTCCCACTCAGTACGCCGTGACTGGACAACACCCGGTGGCCGAACACCACGGTCGTGATCGCCAACCAGGTCAGCGGTTCGGCGACGCCCAACTTGAACAGCGGCCAGAGCGTCTCCCAGGTGAATCCCCAGAGGAACTCGACGCCGGCGGGCAGCGGGATGTTGATCCCGGCCCAGAAGCCCTTCCACGCGTCCCACCAGTCCACCGACCAGTACCAGAAGCTCCGGTCCTTGAACCAGTCCTTGCCGTCCTGGATCGCGTACGACGAGACCACCACGGTCAGCAGCAGGAAGAACGACTCGGCCCAGACCTGCGCGAACTTCACCGGCCGGCTCGGCCACTTGTCGTCGACCGCCTGCAGCGCCCGCCGCAGTACCAGCAGGATGACGATCGCCGGGAGGTACTTGTGCCAGGCGCCGTTGGTCAGCTCGAAGAATCCGGCCCCCGCCTGGAGACCACGCTCCACGTTGTTGCTCGTCGAGAGCTCGGTGACCTGCCCCTCGAGGAAGCCCCACGCCGACCAGACCGCGACCAGCGGCAGCAGCGTCACCGCGACCAGCTCCAGGAAGCCCTGCTGTGTCGGGTCCGAGGTCTCCTCGGACTTGTTCCGAGCTGCGTCCCGCCAGCGGTACAGCGAGGTCGCACAGGTCCGGATCATGCCGATCGCCGCGGTGATCTGGATCAGCACACCGATCGCGAAAACGCCGACACCGAGACTGCCGTGCGCGTGCTCGTCCAGCCAGATCGCGGCGCGCGTACAGGCCTTGAAGCCCGCGTAGCCCACCAGCCACCAGGTGGTCAGAGGCAGCAGGTTCCGCCACCAGAGCCGGAAGGTGTCTCCGATCAGCTGGACCATCTCGCGGAAGCCGTCGACCAGGGTGCGCATCGCGGACGATCCTAAGTCATGCCGGGGCGACCAGACCCCGCGCGGGCTAGCCGGGACGAACCGCGCGCGCACTCACCACACTGGGCTTCGGCAGCATCAGCCGGAGCACGACCCGCGGCCGCCAGGTCTGTTTCCCGTAGAACCTGAACGTGCAGTTGTGGTCGTCGTGGTACGTCTGGATGAACAGGTTCCAGGTGAAGTCGTGCCCCATCGTGGAGTCCCAGGTCTTCTCCGACCACTTCTTGATCGAGTCGGCGCCCCGCGGGGGATTCCCGTTCCACTGCCCGAAGACCTCGCCGGCGCACCGCTCGTCGTTCTTGCGGATCTTCCAGGTGGCCGACCGCTTGGTCGAGTCGATCGAGTACTGCGACGGTTTGCCGATCCAGCTCCAGCAGTACTGGACGGTCTGGGTGTAGCTGCCCACGACATGGTCGCCCCGGTCCGAGAGCAGATTGGCTGTGCCGCGGGCCGTCGTACAGCCGCTGCCGCCAGGTGCGGCACTCGCGGGAATCGCCGAGGTCAGCTGAACAGTCAGTACGCCGATCGCCAGGGTGCCGACCAGAAGTCGTCGCATGGTCGCGACGATAGTTACCTAGGATGACGGCGACGTCACGAATTGCTACCGGTCAGCCGTAGGTATCGCGGGGGCCGCGGCCGCCGCGGACGGTGCGGGGACCGCGGCGCCAACTGGGGGCGTGCGGGCCTTGCACGTTGACCTGGGTGACGGTGCCGTCGCCGAGTTCCGCGTTCAGGCGGCGTACCAGGTCGGGGGCGAGGAGTTTGAGCTGAGTCGCCCAGGCGGTGGACGAGGTGCGGACGGTCAGGATGTTGTTCTCGTAGGACTCGGGCGTGCAGTGCTGCGCGGTTTCGGGGCCGACGATGGACGGCCAGCGCGCCATCACACCGTGTACGGCGACGTCCACCTCCCAGCCCTGGTCGCGCATCAGGCGGCCGAGAGTGTTGGTGAGCTTCTGCGGATCCCGGTCGTCGGGGCGGGCGCTGCTGATCTGGGCGCCGTCGATACGCGGCCGACGACGGCGCTTGACCGGCTTGAAGCCGCCGTTCGCCGCCTGCTGCTTGAGCCGGCCGGCGAGCGATTTCGCCAGGTCCAGGCCCTGCTTGTCGTGCTCAGTCTCCACCGGCAACTCCGGAGCGACTTCGTTCTCAAAGCCGCTCTCAGAGGAATTCCCGGGTTCAGGCACGACTGACGACCCCGTCGCCGACGTTGAAGCGCGCTCCCTGGAGCTCAGCGGGCACGTCCGCACCGACGGCCGCGGTCACCAGCACCTGCTCGGCCGGCGCAACCAACTCCGCCAGGCGATCCCGGCGACTGGTATCGAGCTCGGCGAACACGTCGTCGAGGATCAGCACCGGTTCACCTCCGTCCGCCCGCAACAGCTCGTACGACGCCAGCCGCAGCGCGAGTGCGTACGACCAGGACTCACCGTGACTCGCGTACCCCTTCGCAGGCAAGTCCCCGAGCCCCAGTACGACGTCATCGCGGTGCGGCCCGACCAGCGAGACTCCGCGATCCAGCTCGTCCTGACGCTTCTCGTGCACAGTCGCGAGGATGACCTCGGCCAACTGCTCGCGAGACGTGACACCTGGTTCGAGCGGCACCGACGACTTGTACTCGAGCCGCGCATCACCCTTGCCTCGGGCAACAGCGTCGTACGCGTCGGCTGTCAGTGGACGGAGGGCTTCCAGCAACTCCAGCCGGGTCGCCAGCAACTCGGCGCCGGTGCGAGCGAGGTTCGAGTCCCACACTTCGAGCGTGCGCAACTGTCCCTCGGCCGCACTCGTCCGGTTCTGCCGACGAGCCTGCGATGCACTGCGTAGCAAGGAGTTCCGCTGCTTCAGCACCCGGTCGTAGTCGGATCGAACGCCGGCCATCCGAGGCGCTCGCAGCGTCAGCAGCTCATCAAGGAACCGGCGTCGTTCCGACGGATCGCCCTTCACCAGCGCGAGATCCTCCGGCGCGAACAGCACCGTCCGGAGCAACCCGAGCACTTCCCGAGGCCGCGGTACCGGCGAGCGGTTGATCCGGGCCCGGTTTGCCTTCCCAGGATTGATCTCCAGCTCGACCACGACATCGCGGTCGTACTGACTGCGGATCTCGGTCCGCACGATCGCGCGTGGAGCACCGGCTCGCACCAGCGGTGCGTCGGTCGCCACCCGGTGCGAGCCCAGCGTCGCGGTGTAGTGGATCGCCTCGACCAGGTTGGTCTTGCCGTGCCCGTTGGGCCCGACGAAGGACGTCACGCCCGGAGCGAGCTCGACCTCCGCCTGCTGGTAGGACCGGAAGTCGAGCAGACCCAGGGCGGTGACATACACCTCAGTGCTTGGTCGGCGGTGTCGCGTACGACGGATCGGCCGCGTCGGCGCCCTTCACGGCGTGCCCACCGAACTGGTTGCGCATCGCGGCGATCGCCTTCATCGCCGGCGAGTCGTCCTGCCGGGACGCGAACCGCGCGAACAGCGCCGCCGCGATCGCCGGCACCGGTACGGCGTGGTCGATCGCAGCCTCGACGGTCCAGCGTCCCTCGCCGGAGTCGTCGGCGTACCCGCGAATCTTTTCCAGGTGGGTGTCGTCCTCGAGTGCGTTGACCAGCAGGTCGAGCAGCCAGGACCGGATCACCGTGCCCTCGCGCCAGGAACGGAACGCCTCCGGCACGTTGTCGACGACATCCGCGGCCTCGAGCAGCTCGTAGCCCTCGGCGTACGCCTGCATGATGCCGTACTCGATGCCGTTGTGGACCATCTTCGAGAAGTGGCCCGCGCCGACCTTGCCGGCATGCACGAAGCCGAACTCGCCCTCGGGCTTGAGCGCCTCGAAGACCGGCATCACCGTCGCCACGGTCTCCTTGTCGCCGCCACACATCAGCGCGTAGCCGTTCTCCAGGCCCCAGACACCGCCCGAGACACCGCAGTCGACGAACTTGATGTCCTTCTCGGCGAGCTGTGCCGCGCGCCGGGTGTCATCGGTCCACCGGCTGTTGCCGCCGTCGATCACGATGTCGCCGGGCGAGAGCAGCTCGGCGAGCTCGGTGACGACGGGGTCGATCGCCTGCACCGGAACCATCACCCAGACGACCTTCGGCTGGTCGGACGCGGTGAGCTTGCCGACCATGTCGGCCAGGTCCGTCGCGTCGGAGATCTCTTGGTTGTGGTCGAAGCCGACAACCGTGTGACCAGCGTTGCGGATCCGCTGGCGCATGTTGCCGCCCATCTTGCCGAGACCGACAAGGCCGAGCTCCATCGTGAATCCCCTTGTTCTGTTGGCGTTCAGCTGTTCAGGCGGACCGGCATCAGGACGTACCGGAACTCACTGATCGGGTCACCGTCGAAGTCTCGCACGCCGGTCAGTTCGGCCGGCTTGGTGGCCTGGGTGAAGGCGAGGTGGGCGACCGGCGTACCGATCGCGCCGAGACCGTCGAGCAGGTACGTCGGGTTGAAGCCGACCGTGACCGGATCACCGACGACGCGCGCCTCGATCGACTCCGAAGCCTGCGCCTCGTCACCGCTGCCGGCGTCCAGCGTCACGCTGTCCTCGGCGAAGGTCAGCCGGACCGGAGCGTTCCGCTCGGCGACCAGGGCGACGCGCTTGACGGCCTCGACCAATACGGCGGTCTCGATCCGGACTCGGGTCGCGATCGCGGCATCGGTCGGGATGATGCCCCGAACCTTCGGGAACTCGCCGTCGAGCAGCCGGGTCGTGGCGCGCCGGTTGCCGCCGGAGACCTCGCCCTCGAAGCCGACGATGCCGTCGCCGGATCCGGGTGCGGCCAGCGAGACCGTCACGTCGGAACCGGTCATCGCCTTCGCGGTCTCGGACAGGACGCGCGCCGGGACCAGCGCAGCGGCGGAGGCGTCGGGGGACTCGGGGTTCCATTCGAGCTCACGGATCGCCAGCCGGTAGCGGTCGGTCGCGAGCAGCGAGATCGTGGATCCCTCGATCTCGACCCGCACACCGGTCAGCACCGGGAGCGTGTCCTCACGGCCGGCCGCGGTGACCACCTGCGAGACGGCTTGGGCGAAGACGTCGGCCTTGATCGTGCCGCTGGCCGCCGGGAGGTCCGGCAACGCCGGATATTCCTCTGTGGGAAGCGTCTGGAGCGTGAACCGCGAACTGCCACAGGTGACCTGTGCCTTCGCGCCGTCCACGGCGAAGTCCACCGGCTGGTTCGGAAGACTCTTGGAGATGTCGGCGACGAGCCGGCCGGAGATCAGGCATTTACCGGCGTCGGCCACCTGGGCCGGCACGGTGACCCGGACCGAGGTCTCGTAGTCGAAGCCGGACAGCGTGATCTGTCCGTCCTCGGCCTCGACCAGCAGGCCGGCAAGGATCGGAACGCTCGGACGGCTGGGCAAGCTGCGCGCGGCCCAGGCCACCGACTCGGCCAGTACGTCGCGCTCGACGCGAAACTTCACCGCGGGGTGCCTCCTGATTCGGCTGGGTGCCGGACAGATCCTGCCACGGACACGGGTGGTGTTTGCCCATCGGGGATGACGTGGCGCTCTCGGGCGGGTCGCGTCGACATCTTGGTGAGGGGTCCTACGGGTGCTGAAGGGACCAGCCTGACAGGTCTCGGCAATCGACGCGAGACGAGGTTTTCCCCAGGTTGGGCCGTTCGTTCAATTTGTGGACTCAGATTCCTCTACAGGTTCCATAAGGTTCTTAGCACCTGTGGATCCTGTGGGAAACCGGAGACTTCGCAGGTCAGAGGCCGAATTGCCCTGTGTACGCCGTGTGGACGGCCGCCGCTTCGTCTGTTGACGGCCGTGGATGAACTTTTCTGTCCCCACAGGGCGTCCACAACACACACCGAGGTTTCCCACAGTTTTCCACAGCTGTGTCCCCAGCCTGTGTGCCCACGACGGGTCCCCGTTACTGCTGTTTCGCCTGGTGTTTGATCCGGTTCGTCAGCTCGGTCACCTGATTGAAGACAGAGCGACGCTCTGACATGAGTTGGCGGATCTTCCGCTCGGCGTGCATCACGGTCGTGTGGTCGCGGCCGCCGAACTGCTGGCCGATCTTCGGCAGCGACAGGTCCGTGAGTTCGCGGCACAGGTACATCGCGATCTGGCGCGCGGTCACCAGCACCCGGCTTCGGCTCGACCCACACAGGTCGTCGATCGACAGACCGAAGTACGAGGCCGTTTGTCCCATGATCATGCTGGCCGTCACCTCGGGCTTGCTGCCCTCGGGGATCAGATCCTTCAGCACGATCTCGGCGAGGCTCAGGTCGACGGGCTGCCGGTTCAGGCTCGCGAACGCGGTGACCCGGATCAGTGCGCCCTCGAGCTCACGGATGTTGGTCTGCACCTTCGACGCGATGAACTCCAGGACCTCCGGCGGCGCGGTCAGCCGCTCGGTGGCCGCCTTCTTCCGCAGGATCGCGATCCGGGTCTCGAGGTCAGGCGGCTGGATGTCGGTGATCAGACCCCACTCGAACCGGTTGCGCAGCCGATCCTCCAGCGCCTCCAGGCGTTTCGGCGCCCGGTCGGAACTGATCACGATCTGCTTGTTCGCGTTGTGCAGCGTGTTGAAGGTGTGGAAGAACTCCTCCTGGGTCTGGATCTTGCCTTCCAGGAACTGGATGTCGTCGATCAGCAATACGTCGACATCTCGATACCGGCGCTGGAACTGGGACGCCTTGTCGTCGCGGATCGCGTTGATGAAGTCATTGGTGAACTCTTCGCTCGACACGTACCGGACGCGCGCCCCGGTGTAGAGGCTGCGGACGTAGTGCCCGATCGCGTGCAGGAGATGGGTTTTACCCAGCCCGGAGTCGCCGTAGATCAGCTGCGGGTTGTACGCCTTGCCCGGTGCCTCGGCGACCGCGACGGCCGCGGCGTGCGCGAACCGGTTGGAGCTACCGATGACGAAGGTCTCGAAGGTGTACTTCGGGTTCAGCCGCGCTTCGCCCTGCGCCTCGGTGGCCGGCTGGGCAGGAGAGGGCGCGCCCGGCGGACGGCTGTCCGGACCGGACTGATGCCCGAACGGCTGCTGGGTCGGCTGGCCGAACGGCTGGTTCTGCTGCGGCGCGTACTGCTGAGCGGCAGGCTGCTGCTCGTACGTCGGCGCCTGCTCCTGCCGCGGTGCCGGAGCCGGCTGGGCGTAATGATTGCCCTGGTCCGGATCGGTCAACGCGGACTGGATAGTCGGCTGGTACGAACCCTCGGTGCGCAACGGCTCCCGGACAACCGGTGGCGGCGGAGCCTGCGGCTGCAGTTCGGGATCGAGCGACGGGTCGACGGTGACAGCGATCCGGATGTCCCGGCCGAAGCTCTCGGACAGGATCCGCTCGAGGTCAGGGCGCAGTCGCGTCTCGAGCTGACCGCGGGTGAAGTCGTCCGGAACCGCGACGATCGCCGTGCTCTCGTGCAACGTGACCGGACGCGAGTTCGTCAGCCAGGCGCGCTGGTTCGGCGGCAGGCCGGCCAGTACCCGGGTCCAGGCGTCGCCGAGGTCCATCACCGGCCCGGCCGCCTCGACGCGGGCAGGCGTCTCCACCCGGGGAGCCGGCGTGGGGTTGCTTGCGATGGTGTTGTCGGCCTCTGCACGTCCATCACCTTCGTTCCGCCTCGGCCCGGAGGCCGTTCCACCGCCGACACCCCAGTCGGGTGCCGGGTTCGGTGTCGCGCCAGGTGCTGCTGCACTCACTACCTGCTCAGGCGCTAGCTCAGCCGCCCGCTCCATCGGTCGCTCAACTGCCCGCTCCAGCGGCCGTTCAGTGGTCTGCTCAAGCGGTCGCTCGGTCGCTCGGTCCATCGGCCGGTCAGCCGGCCGCTCCAGCGGCTGCTCAGCTTCCCGCTCAAGCGGTCGTTCAGGGGTCTGCTCCACAGACCGATCAACCGGTTGCTCCGGTGCCCGCTCGGCAGAGCGCTCATGCACACGCTCGACCGGCTGCTCGGGTGCCCGCGGGACAGGGCGCCCGTACGGTCGCTCGACAGTTCGGTCTGCGGGTCGCTCATACGCTCGCTCAACCGACCGCTCGTACGCCGGCCCAACCGATGGCTCGACTGGACGCGCCGCGGCGCGCTCGTCCGCCTGCTCACGCGGTCGCTCGACTGCACGCTCTGGTGCCCGCTCCGCCAGGCGCTCGTCCGCGCGCTCGGCGAGGCGCTCGTCCGCCTGCTCACGCGGTGGCTCCGCTGCACGCTCTGGTGCCCGTTCCGCGAAGCGCTCGTCCACCCGCTCGTCGACCCGCTCGGCGGGTCGCTCGTCCGCCTGCTCACGCGGTCGCTCCACTGCATGATCTGGTGCCCGCTCCGCCAGGCGCTCGTCCG